>JAISWC010000163.1 GCA_031271245.1 Tannerella sp.
TCGAATATCACGGTCCGAAAGGCTACATCCGTTTTGCTCCCAAATGGAACGCCGCCGATTTCAAAGCGCCGTTCACAGCAGCGGAAGGGTGGGGGACTTATTCGCAGAAACAGTCAAACAGCGCGATGGAATGTATTCTCGAACCCAAATACGGGCAGGTACAGTTAAGCAGTTTTTCGGTGGACGCGCCCAAAGGCAGGAAAGCAAAAAAGGTAAACGTCACGCTTGCCGGACAGACCGTTTCTGCAAAATTAGCGCAAAAAGGCGCCAATGTGCTGGTTTCGCTGCAAAGCCGTGTGACGGTTAAAGCAGGAGAACGACTGATGTTGGAATTTCTGGTGTAAATATGGCTATGTATAAAAACACAATTTCGAGACGGCGGTTTATTCGTGTCGCCGGACTTACGGGGATATTTTCCGGATTGATTCCGGAAATGGCGTTTGCCGGAACCGGTGATGTTCCGGATAAGGAAAAAGGATTCGTCTTTCTTTTTCAGGGCGATTCGATTACCGACGGTAACTGGGGACGAAATTTAGACCCCAACCATTTCTTAGGACACGGATACGCATTTTCGATAGCTTCACGTATCGGCGCGGATTTTCCTCAGGCAGGCTTTACTTTTCACAACCGTGGAATCAGCGGCAACAAAGTGAACGACCTCGAACAAAGATGGGACCAAGATGCTATCGCTCTTAAACCTGATGTGTTGAGCCTGTTAATCGGAGTCAATGATGCCGGGGCGGTCGTCAATAACAGATCGGGCGCCTGTGATACGGCTGCATTTGAAAAAAAGTACCGTTCCATACTGCTACAGTCACAAAAAGCCAATCCCGACATCATTTTCGTGCTTGGACTTCCGTTTATCTATCCCGTAAAACAACAGATTGAAAAGTGGAATCAATGGGAACGGGAATTGCCTCCGCGGGCTGAAACGGTAAAAAAGCTGGCCAAAGAATTTAATGCCATCCTGATCGATTATCCCGCCATGTTCGAAAAGGCATTTAAATCGGCGCCAATGCAGTATTGGGTATGGGACGGCTGTCATCCCTCCTATGCAGGGCATGAACTGATGGCGCGGGAATGGATAAGACAGGTGAGTTCGAAACTGAAATTTCTGAAGAAATATAAAGGAGGATAAGGTACAATTCAACTTGTCGCGCTCCACACGCTTGCATCTTGATGTGACGAGGCAATTTGAAATACATCCTTTACGAAGGATATACGGCAATGTATCATCAAGTTAAGGAACAAACCGGAATTATAATGCCTGTATATAACGCTGTATAACGTCTCGATACAACGCCGTATCGTCCGAACGGCGCGACAATTTGAATATCATTCTATGCACAAAATCATATCGCGCACAGGATAATAAAATAGCATAAAACAGAACACACAGAATATGTTTTTATCGCGTGCAGTCCGGTTTTGGTAGACTTTATTTCATTGTATCATTGAATTATTGTCGGCCAAATATCGCCGGTTCAATCCGTCGAAGGCGTCGATTCGGCGGTCGCGCAGGAACGGCCACCAGCGACGTACCTGCTCGCTCCGCGTCAAATCAATGTCAATCACCTGGATGGCGTCGCCGTCGTCCGGCAGTTCACAGAGCCATTCTCCCTGCGGCCCGACGGCAAAACTGTTTCCCCAGAAACGGATGCCTCCGGTATGTCCGGAAGGATCAGGCTCGTAGCCGGTACGGTTGACGGCTATCACCGGCAGTCCGTTTGCGATCGCATGGCCGCGCTGCACCGTTTGCCAGGCATCCAGCTGGCGGCGTTTTTCCTCTTCCGTGTCGCTGCTCTCCCACCCAATGGCCGTCGGATAAATCAGCACGTCGGCGCCATTCAGCGCCATCAGGCGTGCGGCTTCGGGATACCACTGGTCCCAGCAAACCAGTACGCCCAGCCGTCCGACCGAGGTCGAAACCGGCATAAAACCCAGATCGCCGGGCGTGAAGTAGAACTTCTCATAATACGCCGGGTCGTCGGGGATGTGCATCTTGCGGTATCTACCCGCAATCAGCCCGTCCTTTTCGAGCACGACGGCAGTATTGTGGTACAGTCCCGGCGCACGTTTTTCAAACAGCGACAACACCAGTACCACGCCCAGCGCTTTCGCCAGTGCGCCGAACCGCTCCGTCGAAGGGCCGGGAACCGGTTCGGCCAGATCGAACAGCGCCGGATCTTCCGTCTGACAGAAATAAAGGCTGTTATGCAGTTCCGGAAGAACAATCAACTGCGCCCCCTGCCGAGCGCAGGTACGAATACGTTCTTCCAGTCCGGCGATATTCGTCTCCCTGTCGGCGACATTTCGTTGTTGAATCAATCCCGTTCTCATCATTAAACATTAATCATTCATCATTCCTTTCGGGTATTGCATGGCTGCGCAATGCAGCGAGCCGTGCTGCCTGATCAGCGGCAGGCAATCAATACCGACGATTTCCCTGTCCGGAAACGCCGTTTGAAGCGCCGCCCCGGCGAGGTCGTCCTTTTCGCTCCCGTAGCAGGGCATCAGCACCGCTCCGTTAATAATCAGAAAATTGACATACGTGGCCGGCAAACGTTCGCCGTTCCAGGTCACCCTGTCCGCCATCGGCAGCGGAATCAGCCGGTAGGGCTGCCCCGCGAGTGTGCGGAAAACCTTCAGTTCCTCCTCCATCGCCTGCAATTCGGAAAAATGTTCATCATCCGTATCGGGACACTGCACGTAAGCAATCGTCCGTTCGTCGCAAAACCGCGCCAGCGTATCGACATGACTGTCCGTATCATCGCCGGCCAGATAACCGTTTTCCAGCCACAGGACACGTTCCAGTCCGAAAAAATCCTTGAGATGATACTCCAGCTGCTCTCGATTCAGGTATTCATTGCGGTTGACGGAGGCGAAACATTCTGCGGTGGCAAGCAGCGTCCCGCACCCGTCCGATTCAATACTGCCGCCTTCCAGCACAAACGGTTGCATGTTGACGGTCCTCGCCTCCTTCGCAAATGTCCCGCTGCGGAACAGGCGGCGCGTAATCAGGTTGTCGTGACAGGCGGCGAATTTCATGCCCCATCCGTTGAAAACAAAGTCATAAATCACCGGCGCGCCGTCTTCGAAGACACTGATTCCCCCATGGTCGCGCGCCCAAGTGTCGTTTGTTTCCATCTCGCGGAAAATCAGCCGGCGGTCGTCCGCCATCCCGCCCAACTGACGCCGTACCTCCGCTTCGTCCGGACAGACAATCAACAGTTTCTCCCGTTTCATTACTTCTTTGGCGATTGCGACAAAACAGGGAATCACCTCCTCCAGCATCGGCCCCCAGTCGGTGTCTCTGTGGGGCCACGTCAACTGCACGGCGCTTTGCGGATGCCATTCGGCCGGAAATACGATTCGACTCATGGATAATTTCACCGTTTTTTTACCGGAATGCGACTAACGGATTTCTCCGGATGAATAGACTGCTTTCAGGCTCATGTCGAGGCTTTTCACCGAATGAGTGAGGGCGCCGACCGAGATATAGTCCACGCCACAGTCGGCATAGTCGCGGAGCGTGTCGAACGTGATGCCGCCCGACGATTCGGTTTCGCAGCGTCCGGCAATGCGGCGGACGGCCTCGCGCGTATCGGCGATACTGAAGTTGTCCAGCATGATGCGGTCGATGCCGCCTGTATGCAAGGCTTCTTCCAGTTCGTCGAAACTGCGCACTTCGATTTCGATTTTCAGTTCTTTCCCCTTTTCCTTCAGATAGCTTCGGGCGCGGGTAATGGCCTGTTCGATTCCGCCGGCAAAGTCTACGTGATTATCTTTCAGGAGAATCATGTCAAACAGTCCGATGCGGTGATTCCCGCCGCCGCCGATGCGCACGGCTTCTTTTTCCGGGATGCGCATGCCGGGCGTAGTCTTGCGCGTGTCGAGCACCTGCGTATGCGTCCCTTCGAGTTGCTTCACATAGCGGCGCGTGGTGGTGGCAATCCCGCTCATGCGCTGCATCACGTTCAGCGCCAGCCGCTCGGTTTGCAGCAGCGACTGCACGCGCCCTTCGACCGTAAAGGCGATGTCGCCCGCCCTGACCTCCGTTCCGTCAGAAAGGAGAATGTCCATTTGCAGCTCCGGGTCGAAATGATGGAAAATCCGCCGCGCCATCTCTACACCGGCCAGTATGCCGTCTTCCTTGACGAGCAGCCGGTTTTTGCCCCTTGCCGACGGCGGGATGCAGCTAAGCGTCGTATGGTCGCCGTCGCCGATGTCTTCGGCGAATGCAAGACGGATAAGTTCGTCTGTCAGTTGTTCGGGTGTATTCATTCGATGCGGATGGATTGGATCATGAGGCTGTCGTTGTTTGTCTGATAGGTGATGTTCACGCGAAAATCTCCTTTTTCAGTTACCAGTTTGCCTACGATAAAGCCGGATTTCTTCTTGTCGGCATGATGCGCCACCGTGAATCCGGAGACTTTGCCGGCTTCGAAGAAACGCGCCAGCAGGTCGACGGCTTCCCGACCGTTCACTTTACGGGCGGTTTCAGGCAATGCCATGTCCACTTCGGTATCCATGCAGGCGGCCAGCAAGGTGGCGTTACCGGAGTTGAAAGCGTTGACTATTGTTTTAATATCGGCAGCCTGTATACTCAAAACAGAGAGTATGAATGCGAACGTAAATACTGTTTTTTTCATCGCTGTTTCTTCCTTTCTCCTTTAATAATAGGAGGCAAAGATATATATTTTTCGGTAGCCCGAAGCCAAAATAAAAAACATAATGTATATTTGCGCCGTTTTTATCGTAAAACGGAAGATGAAGATAACGCTGTTGATGACAGGAAAAACGGACACGCCCTACTGGAAGGATGCGCTGGAGGCATACCGGAAACGGCTGGTGCATTATGTCCCTTTCGAGGTGAAAGTGATTCCCGGCGTGAAACATGTGAAAAACGGTTCGGAGACGCAGCAGAAGGAGCGGGAAGGCGAACTGATTTTAAATTCGCTGCAGGCAGGCGATGTCTGCGTACTGCTGGACGAAGGGGGAACGGAATATACGTCGGTACAGTTTGCGGCATACCTGGAAAGGAAAATGCACACGGTTGCCAAACGGTTAGTGTTCGTTATCGGTGGGCCTTACGGATTCAGCGAAGCGGTTTACCGGGCGGCGCCGGAACGGATTTCGCTGAGCCGAATGACGTTTTCGCATCAAATGATTCGTCCCGTGTTTGCCGAACAGCTTTACCGGGCGATGACCATCCTGCGGAACGAACCATATCACCATCTATGAATTGAGAATTGAGAATTGAGAATTGAGAATGAAATATGGGGGGACTCTAATTGCCTTCTGCGTTTGTCGTTCATTCGCTGCCTGCCAGCCGGATTCCTTCTTTTTCCAGCAAAATCAGCTGTTTCCGGTACAGGGCGCCGACGGCCTGCTTGAAACTCTTTTTGCTGCAGGCAAGGAGGGAGTAAATTTCTTCGGCGTCGCTTTTATCGTGCAGGGGCAGGAAACCGCCGTTCCGCGTCAGCGTTTGCAGCACGTGATGCGCGATGCCGTCTATCTTCTCATATCCCAGCGGATACAGACTGACGTCGATCTTATCGTCTTCGCGTATCTCCCGGATGTATCCTTTCCGTTTCTCGCCCTTTTCCAGCGGGTGAAAGACTTCATTATGATACACCAGTCCCCAGTGCTGATGGTTGATGATGACCTTGTAGCCCATTTCCGTAGATTCGGCCACAATCAGGTCTACTTCCTGGTTCCGTTCATAATCCGGCGGCACGTTGTCGAGGAACCTGTCAATACGCGCTGAGGCGACAATCCGTTTCGTGACGAAATCCAGATAGACATGCACCAGATACCGGCCGCCTATCTTCATGGGCGCTTTCTGTTCGCGACGGGGCACCAGCAGGTCTTTCATCAGACCCCATTCGAGGAAGGCGCCCGCCGCGGAAACATCCTTCACCTGCATCCACTGAAACTCGCCCACCGTCGCCAGCGGACGGAGCGTGGTGGCAATCAGGCGCCCTTCGTTGTCGTGGTAGATGAAAACCTCTACTTCGTCACCCTCCTTGCATCCGCCGGGGACATAGCGCGCCGGAAGCAGGATTTCCCGTCCTTCGCCGCCGTCCAGGTAAACGCCGAAATCCACGGTCTTCATCACTTTCAGCCGATTCATTTTTCCTGTTTCCATGCGTCTTTCTTTTTTCAGTCGGCAAACTCAATTGAAAAAGTCGTCGTCGCCGAGTGTAAACGTATCCTGGATTCGTTCCCGGACGGGGGGACATGTACGGGCGTATTTCTCCGGAATTTCAAAATTCTCTCTGTCCGAATAGCCCAGTGTTTTGTCGGCATACACTTTTTTCATGAACAGGGCAAAGATCGGCAGCGCCATGCTGGCGCCCTGTCCTTCGCTCATCCGGTCGAAGTGGATGGAGCGTTCTTCGCCGCCGACCCAGCCGCCGGCTACCAGACTGGGCGTAAAGCCGATGAACCAGCCGTCGGAGTTTTCCTGTGTTGTTCCCGTCTTGCCGCCCATCGGCGCCCGGATGCCGTACTGGTAACGTACGCGGCTGCCGGTGCCGCCGTCCATCACGCCGCGCAGCATGGTCAGCATTTTGCAGGAGGCCTCTTCCGTCAGCACGTCCACCACCTGCGGCGTAAACGTGGCGACGGTTTTACCCTTTGCGTCCTCGATCCGCGTCACGTACAGCGGTTCGATCCGCACACCCCGGTTGGGGAAGGTCGTGTATCCGCTGACCATCTCGCTCACCGAGACATCCGGCGTGCCTAAACACATCGATACGACCGGATCGATCTCTCCCCGCAGGCCGAAGGAATGTAGCAGGCGGGCCAGCGTATAGGGCGAGAGGCTTTTCATCAGCCAGGCCGTCACCCAGTTGGACGACTGCTGCAGGCCCCACTGTACCGTCACTTCTTCGCCCACCATCTTCGCACCGGCATTTTTGGGAATCCAGGGACGTCCGTTTTCGTCGGCCAGGACCTGCTGAACGTGCAGCATCTTGTCGCACGGACTTATGCCTTCAATCATCGCCAGCGAATAGACAAACGGTTTCATGGTTGAGCCGATTTGCCGGCGACCCAGCGTAACCATGTCGTACTTGAAGTGGTTGTAGTCAATTCCGCCCACGTAGGCTTTCACGTGGCCGGTACGCGGGTCCATCGCCATGAAGCCCGTGCGCAGGAATCCCTTGTAGTAGCGGATGGAGTCCATCGGCGTCATGACCGTATCTATTGTGCCGTTCCAACTGAATACGCGCATCTCGACCGGCGTCGCGAAATCCTTTTCTATCTCGGCGTCGCTTACGCCGTTTTTTTTCAGGGCGCGATACCGGTCGCTCTGACTGACGGCCCGTTTCATGATGTCCTCAATCTCCTCCGGTTTCAACTGGCTGGAGAACGGCGCATATTTCCGTCCCGCCTTTTCTTTGGAGAATTTGGGCTGCACCGTTCCGCTCATGTGCTCCACCATCGCCTCCTCGGCGTATTGCTGCATACGGGAATCGAGCGTGGTATATATTTTCAGCCCGTCCGTGTACAGGTTGTAGGGTTCGCCGTTCGGTTTCCTGTTTTTGTTGCACCAGCCATACAGCGGATTGGTTTCCCAGGCCAGCGAATCGTCCGCAAATTTCTGCGTTTGCCAGGAGGCGTAGTCGCGCCGTACCGGTTTTTTGGCAGTCATCGTCAGGCGGTAATATTCCCGGGAATAGGGTGCGAGGCCGTCGCGATGGTCTAAGCGCGTGAAATGCACCG
>JAISWC010000173.1 GCA_031271245.1 Tannerella sp.
AATTGAACTCCTGATTTCAAATAGATTACGATTTCTATCTGAAAAATTCCAGGCAAAAATCGTCTGTTTTTAACTGAAATTTAACAGTTCGAGGTGGAAATGCTGCAATGTGGGTTAAAGAGCGACACAAAACGCATGTTAAGTGATAGGGCTACCCAAAAAGGCGTTTCCCTGAAACGTTACATTGAACTTATACTGGAATCCGTTGCCGACGAACAGGAAGACGAAATTTTACTCGAACTCTCTGCTGAAACGGAAGGCATCATTTCCGGACAGGAAAAATCCGATTTTGTAAACATGCTTCATACGCTCCGCCTATGACCATCGAATACGACCGGAAATTCGTCAAAGATTTTCAAACGGCGCCACAACACATAAAAATTGCTTTTGCTGAATTACCCCGGGAATGATTTATAAATGCGCAACAGAAGCGTTCATTTACCGCGTGCGTTCGACCAGGTAGTCGGCCAGCAGGAGCAGGCTGTCGCGCGCTTCGGAGGCAGGCAGGGTACGGATGATGGCCGTCGCCTGTTCCCTGTACGCATTCATGCGGGCTTCGGCGTATGCGATGCCTCCGTTTTCCCGGGCAAAGCGGAGCAGGGCGGCGATACGGTCCGGCGTGAAGTTCTTCTCCAGCAGCATATCCATATAAGGCGCCTTTTCGGCCGGAGCGGCCGTTTCAAGGACATGCAGGAGCGGCAGCGTCACTTTGCCTTCGCGCAGGTCGTTGCCGCTGGGTTTTCCGGTTTGCGCGTCGTCGAAATAGTCGAAAATGTCGTCCCTGATCTGGAAACAGTATCCGAGCTGTTTGCCGAACGTCCGGCACATCTGCTGCAGTTCCGCCGGCGCGCCGGCCGTGATGGCGCCGATTTCCGCACACGAGGCCAGCAGCATCGCCGTCTTCTTTTCCAGCACAACGAAATATTCCTCCTCGGTCAGGATCAGTCTGTCCGCATTTTCCAGCTGTTTGATTTCTCCTTCGGTCATTTCGTGCGTCAGCTGCGCCATGATGCGCAGGATTTGCAGGTTTTCCATCTCCATGACGCGCATGAAGGAATCGGAGAAGAAGAAATCGCCCACCAGCACGGCCACACGGTTGTCGTAGACGGCGTTCAGCGAGGGTACGCCGCGGCGCTGTTTGGTGTCGTCCACCACGTCGTCGTGAATCAGCGAGGCCGTATGCAGCAGTTCGAGCATGACCGCCGCCCTGACGGCGCCCGTTCCCGCCTGTCCGCAGGCTTTGGCCGCGAGCAGCAGCAGCAGCGGACGGATATGTTTGCCGTTGGATTGTTGAAGCGTGTCGACGGCTGCACGGATGGTGTGTATCTCGCTTTGAAGCGCCTGCGCAAACTCCGCCTCGAAAAGCTTAAACGCTTCCGACACGGGACGTTCTATTTGGATTCTGTCAATCATACCTTCTTTTTAAACGCTGCAAAAATAGGAAAAAGTGACGAGTAATACAGATTTTTCGTACATTTACCCGCAAATTATATGAAAGTAACAGGTATGAAATTGCTCTTGGTAGATGCTTATGCATTGATATATCGCTCCTATTATGCTTTTATCCGGAACCCGCGAATCAATTCGAAGGGGATGAATACGTCGGCGATATTCGGGTTTGTCAACTCGCTGGAAGACGTGCTGAGGCGCGAAGAACCGACACACGTGGCCGCAGGATTTGATCCGCCGGGGCCTACGTTCCGTCACGAAGCCTTCGAGGCTTACAAGTCGCAGCGCGAAGAAACGCCGGAAGACATCCGGATTTCAACGCCCTACATCCGTGAAATTATACAGGCATACGGAATACCGGTGCTGGAGGTGATGCGCTACGAGGCCGACGACGTCATCGGCACGGTAGCCAGGCAGGCCGAAGCGGAAGGATTCGAGGTTTACATGATGACGCCCGACAAGGACTACGGGCAGTTGGTTTCGGAACATGTCTTTCAGTACCGTCCGAAGTTCGGCGGCGATTATGAAACGCTGGGCGTGACGGAAGTCCTCGCGAAATATGGACTGAAGTTGGTGGAGCAGATGACCGATTTGCTGGGACTGATGGGGGATGCATCGGACAATATTCCCGGCTGTCCGGGCGTCGGCGAGAAAACGGCGCGCAAACTGCTCGAAGAATTTGGTTCCGTGGAAAATCTCCTGAACCATACCGGCCAACTGAAGGGCAGTATAAAAACCAAAGTAGAAGAAAACGCCGAACAAATCCGATTTTCCAAATTCCTGGCCACCATTGTGACGGACGTCCCCGTCCGGTTCGACGCTGCCCTCTGCCTCCGCAGCGAGCCGGACCGGGCGAAACTGACGGAAATCTACCGAGAACTGGAGTTTCGGAGTTTCATCCAGAAAATGGAAGAGCAGGAAACGAAGAAAACCGTTTCCCGGCCTGCCCAGTTGTCCCTCTTCGACCTTCCGGCCGGCGAAACGGAAACCGCGTCGGCGCCGGCAGTCGGCCAAACGCCGGAAAACATCCCCTCCGCCTTTGCCGACATCGGCAATACCCCCCACACCTATCATCTGGCGGATACGGAAGCGAAACGCGCCGAACTGGGACGGATGCTGTCCGGCCGGCCGTTTTTTGCCTTCGATACGGAGACGGACGGCCTTAACCCCCTGACGGCGCATCTGGTATGCGTTTCCTTTGCCGTTGCGGAACGGGAAGCGTGGGATGTGCCCGTACCGGAAGCGACGGACGAAGCCCTGCGGACGCTGGCGCCCCTGGTAGACGCGCTTCATAACCGTGAAATCTTGAAAATCGGGCAGAACATCAAGTTTGACATGCTCGTGCTGCGGAAATACGGGATTCACGTGGCCGGCCGGCTGTTCGACACCATGATTGCCCATTACTTGCTGAATCCGGAACTGAGGCATGGTATGGATTATCTGTCGGAAACGTACCTGCATTACCGTCCGGTGCCGATCGAGGCGCTGATTGGCCCCAAAGGAAAAAATCAACTGTCGATGCGTTCGGCGCCAGTGGAAAAAGTCTGTGAATATGCGGCGGAAGATGCGGACGTGACCCTGCGACTGTGGAATTTTTTCCGTCCGAAACTGGCTTCCGAAGGACTGGAGGCGCTGTTTTTCGATATTGAAATGCCGCTGGTGTATGTGCTGGCCGGCATGGAAGCGGCCGGCGTCACGGTCGACCGCGAGGCGCTGCGGCAAATTTCGGAGGAACTGACCCGCGTGGCCGGCGAACTGGAACAGACGATCTACAAACTGGCCGGCGCGAAGTTCAATATCAATTCGACCCGGCAAGTGAGCGAAATCCTTTTCGAACGCCTCCGGATCGAGGAAAAAGTGAAGAAAACCAAGACCGGCAACTTCAGCACCAGCGAAGACGTGCTGGAGAAACTTCGCCACCGGCACCCGATCGCAGGCAAACTGCTGGACTATCGCGGCGTAAAAAAGTTGCTGGGCACCTACGTCGACGCCCTGCCGGAACTTATCAACCCGCAGACGGGCAAGATTCACACGTCGTTCAACCAGACCGTCACCTCGACCGGACGCCTGAGTTCCACGAACCCCAACCTGCAAAACATCCCCATCCGCGACGCCATCGGACGCGAAATCCGCAAAGCCTTTATCCCCGACCGGGCGGATTGCGCCTTTTTCTCTGCGGACTATTCCCAGGTCGAACTGCGTATCATGGCGCATCTGAGCAACGACACCGGCATGATCGAAGCCTTCCGCAGCGGCGCCGACATCCATGCGGCCACGGCGGCCAAAATCTACCGCGTCGCGCCCGCCGACGTCACCGCCGACATGCGCCGCAAGGCCAAAACAGCCAATTTCGGGATCATCTACGGCATTTCCACCTTCGGGCTGGCCGAGCGGCTGAATATTCCCAGAACCGAAGCGCGGGAACTGATCGACGGTTATTTCAACACCTATCCGGGCGTGAAGGAATACATGGAGAAAAGCATTGCGCTGGCACGGAAAAAGGGTTATGTCGAGACGATTTTCCGCCGGAAACGTTTCCTGCCCGACATCCAGTCCGGCAACGCCGTGGTACGCGGTTACGCCGAACGCAACGCCATCAATGCGCCGATACAGGGAAGCGCCGCCGACATCATTAAAGTGGCGATGGCGCGCATCTTCAACCGTTTCGAGGCGGAGGGACTGCGGAGCAAAATGATATTGCAGGTGCACGACGAATTGAACTTCAACGTCTGGAACGACGAACTGGACACCGTCAAGCAAATCGTTATCGGCGAAATGGAAGGCGCCGTCGAATTGCAGGTGCCGCTCATCGCCGACTACGGCATCGGCCGGAACTGGCTGGAAGCGCACTGATTTAAGTCCGGACTTGAAAGGCAGCAAGCAGGAAAACCCGCATTTCATCCGTTTGAAATGCATCCCGGGAAGGAATTTTATTTCGGTTATTCCGGAATCTGTTGTATTTTTGTCCCTGCAATTATTTTTTTACAAACATGCTTGATGAACAAATTCAGGAATACCTGTCGCTCGACGATGAAGCGCGGAATGTGATCCACCGTCTTGCATTGACCCGTTTGCCCATGACCCTCAATGATATCTGCTGGTCGCTTGGTGACATAAAAACCGTTGATAAAGTGAAAGTGCAATCGGTGATTGACCGTGAAATTAAAGCCGGGTTAATCAAAAGAGATGCTTTCGCCAAGGGCTATACCCTCAACAGCCCTATACTTGTCTGGATTTTTCCGCTGATTCCGCGGGACGAGATTGATAAAAAAGGCACCGTGCCTTATTACGGCTATCATGTCAGCCGCAGCCATACCGGTTTGCTGGAATATCTGAAGGCGCTGTGCCATGCGCCGGAGCGCCTGCCGGCGACCGAAAAGGATCTGTTGCTTTACGACAAGACGCAGGTAGAGAATTTGGTGCATCTCTTTTCGCAGCCGGCATACGACGCCGTTATTCCGCGCATGTCCGGCACGATCGTCGGGATGGTCTACGAATACGCTCTGCGCGAAACCGTATCCAGTCTGGATTCGTTCGCCCTGCTGGAGCGGCTGGACGGGAAACTGCAGGACTGCAAATCCGTCAACCTGGCGTGCCGTCAGGCCGAGATAGCCGTCATCCAGGGCGATTTCAAGCGGGCGCAGCAACTGTCGCTTCCCTTCGACGAACCGGTTGCCTGTTTCTCGGAGGCCATCTGTGCCTTTCTGAATGGCCGGACAAGTCAGGCGCTGGCTTTGTTTGAGAAGGGACTGAAAAGACAACGTCGCGAGCACAAAAGTACGCACCTCCCGGCCATGCCCGAGGTAGCCCTGTTTTTCGTCGTAGCCTGGCTCTCGAAGGAGCAGGAAAAGTATACCCCGGTGTTCCGGAAGATCGCCGATGAAAATGTCGCTACACCCGTCTCCTCTACCTACCTGCACTTTAAGCAGGTGTGCGAACACAGGATCGAAACAGCGGAGAAGGCCGCCAAACTGGTCGCCCGTTTCCGGCAGTTGTCTACCACCACTCACGAGCCTGAACAGTTGTTATGGGCGGCGATCGTACTGGGATTCACCGGCAGGCCTCCCGTCTCCCGGGAACGAATCTACGAAATCGAGCGAAGGATGCGGAAAGCCATTGAAAACGGGTATTACGTCATCGCTTACGAGATAGCCTGGCTGTTGACGCAATGGCTCCGTACGTCCGAGAGCAGCCGGGTCTGCGAACAACTGGGCGCAAAGCTGGGTTACGCGCCCTTGCTCTCGCGCATCAAACCTCTGGAAGACTGGGAAAGGCAACTGAACGTATACCTCTCGCTGGAAGCCGTGCAGTCGGTCATCCGCAGGGACATCAACGACGGAAATACACGCCTGGCCTATCGTTTCCATTTCAACGGGCTTCGCGTCTATCCCGTCCTGCAAACGCGCAGTGCAAAAGGCGAATGGAGTGCGGGCAGGACGGTTGCACTGGCGACTTTCTTCGAAGAGAAAGTACCCTGCATGACCGAACAGGACCGGCGCATTGCCGCCGCCGAAAACAAGTATTCGTCTGCGCTGGGACGCAACGCCATTCGCGAAATGGTGGGACATCCCTGCGTGTTTCTTGAAGACAGCGGCATCCATGTCGAACTGGTGGCCGCTCAACCGGCGCTCAGCGTCGTCAAGTGGATAGGAAACAATTACCGGATTGAATGTGACGTTCCCTATCCGCGCGAAGGAGTCATCGTCCAGAAAGAAACCAATACACGTTACAGGGTATACAACCTCAATAAATTTCAGCACGAAATCCTCCAGGCCGTATCGAACTGCCGGCCGATCCCCGAACAGGGATACGGGAAACTACTGCAAATACTGAAGCATTTCAGCGCCCACGTGCAGGTGCAGTCCGACCTGGCAATGGACGAAATCACCGGTCAGTTGCGGCAAGTGGACGTCGATTCGCGCATCCACGTGCAGCTGTTGCCGCTGGGCGACGGCCTGAAAGCCGAATTGTTTGTCAAGCCATTCGGCACACACCCGCCCTACTGCAAGCCGGGATACGGCGGAAAGACGCTGATCGCAAACGAAAACAGCGAACGTGTGCAAGTGACCCGCAACCTTCCGGAGGAAAAGGCAAACAGCGACCTCCTGCTTACTGACATCCGGACGATTAAGAATGTCCGTACGACCGACGGTTCGCTGATGACGTTTAATAATCCGCTTGATTCGCTCGAGTTGCTCGACGTGTTGAAACGCCATCAGGATATTGCCGTCGTGGAATGGCCCGAAGGCGAACGTCTCAGGATACGCCGGAGAGTTGCGGCCGGCGACCTCCGCCTGCGGATCAAAAGCAATGTCAACTGGTTTGAACTGGAAGGCGAACTGCAAGTGGATGAGAATATGGTTTTGTCGCTGAAGAGTTTGCTCGAACTGGTACGGCTCGGACACGGACGTTTTATAGAATTAAGCGAGGGGGAATTTCTCGCGCTCAGCGAGCAGCTCCGGAGCCGTCTGTCCGAATGGGAAGGCTTCGTGTCGGAATCGGGAAACGGCGTCGTTTTCAACCGTTTTGCTTCGGCGTCGGTGATAAATACCTTCGACGAATTTGAGAATTTGCAGGCTGACCGGGCCTGGCTGGATTTCCGCAAGCGTGTGGAAACGGCGCAACTGTCGGATGCCGCCGTTCCGCCGCTGTTGCAGGCGGAGTTACGTCCCTATCAGACGGCCGGTTTTCAATGGATGATACGTCTTTCGGAATGGGGCGCCGGCGCCTGTCTGGCCGACGACATGGGACTGGGCAAAACCATGCA
>JAISWC010000175.1 GCA_031271245.1 Tannerella sp.
AGGATCAAATGGCACAACCTGCATACCTGCTTCAATGATTCTCCGGCCTCAGCCGGCGAACGACCGCGCCGGTACGCCACATCTCGCTTTCGCGGAGCGCTTTCAGTTCTTTTTCCAGCCCTTCGCGATAGTCGGGTTTGCTGTTGGTGTCGATGGAGCGTTGCGCCTCGTTGCCGCAGGCTACTTCCCCGTACAGTGTTTCGAAGACGGGCTTCGTTGCGTCATGAAACGCTCCCATCCAGTCCAGTGCGCCGCGCTGCGCCGTCGTGGAGCAGTTGGCATACATCCAGTCCATGCCGTTTTCGGCAAACAGGGGCATCAGCGATTGGGTCAGTTCTTCCACCGTTTCGTTGAAGGCTTCCGAGGGACTGTGCCCGTTTTCGCGCAAAACTTCGTACTGCGCCAGCAGGAGTCCCTGAATGGCGCCCATCAGCGTCCCGCGTTCGCCGGTCAGGTCGGAATAGACTTCCTTCTGGAAGGTCGTCTCAAACAAATATCCCGAACCGACGCCGATGCCCAGCGCCATCGCGCGTTCTTTCGCCTGTCCCGTTGCATCCCGGAAGATGGCGTAGGACGAATTTAAACCGCGTCCCTGGAGGAACATCCGGCGCAAAGACGTGCCCGAACCTTTCGGCGCTACCAGAATCACGTCGATATCGTCCGGCGGGATAATGCCGGTGCGTTCCTTGTACGTAATGCCGAACCCGTGTGAGAAATAGAGCGTTTTGCCGGCTGTCAGATACGGTTTGATACGCGGCCAGACTTCTATCTGGGCGGCATCCGACAATAAATACTGGATAACGGTCGCCCGCCGGCAGGCTTCTTCGATTTCGAAGAGCGTCTGGCCTGGCTCCCAGCCGTCGGCAACGGCTTTTTCCCAGGTCTTGCCGCCTTTCCGCTGACCGACAATCACGCGGAAGCCATTGTCGCGCAAATTCATGCTCTGTCCCGGTCCTTGTACGCCATAGCCAATGACGGCTATGGTCTCGTCTTTCAACACTTCCCTTGCTTTTTCCAGGGGAAATTCGTCGCGAGTGACTACGTTTTCGTCCACCCCGCCAAAATTCATTACTGCCATTTTTTTCTGCCTGTTTTTAACACGAATACAAAGAAGGTGGAATTTTGCAATTCCACCTCTCATCACTAATATATTTACTAATTAAACGCATGGGAATCCCCATACTTTTATGCTTCGGCTTTCGGAGTGTCTTCCTCTGCCGGACTTGCTTCCGCTGTTTCTTCCACCGGTTCGACGGCTTCTTCCGAAACTTCCTCTACCGCATCGGCCGATTTTGCCGATTTCGATTTGGTCGATTTCGATTTTGCAGCGGATTTTGATTTTGTGCCGGATTTTGCAGCCGATTTTGGCTTTTCTTCCGTCATCCGTTCCCGCAGGGCAGCCAGTTCCTCAATATCGCCCAATGTGGTTTTTTCCACATTCAGATCGATGTTTTCGACGGGTTCTTTCTTGCTCGATCTCGATTTCTTTTCGCTACCGGCGGCCTCTTTCCGTTTCGCATTTTTCTGCTCTTCTTCAAAGACACGACTGTGAGAAAGGATGATACGCTTCGCTTCCTTGTTAAATTCAATCACCCTGAACGGCAGTTTTTCGTCCACAGTAGCCGACGAACCATCTTCTTTCACCAGATGTTTCGGCGTGGCAAAGCCTTCGACACCGTAGGGCAAGGAAACAACGGCTCCTTTTTCCACCATCTCGATGATGATGCCTTCGTGTATGGAACCTACCGTGAAGAGTGTTTCGAATACATCCCACGGGTTCTCTTCCAGCTGTTTGTGTCCCAGGCTCAACCGGCGGTTTTCCTTGTCGATTTCCAGTACCTGCACATTGATTTGCGCTCCGATCTGCGTAAACTCGCTCGGATGTTTAACTTTCTTTGTCCAGGAAAGGTCGGAGATATGAATCAGGCCGTCTACTCCTTCTTCGATTTCCACAAAGACGCCGAAGTTCGTGAAGTTACGCACTCTGGCCATGTGTTGCGATCCTGCCGGGAAACGCACTTCGATATGCTCCCACGGGTCTTCCTTGAGTTGCTTGATGCCTAACGACATCTTGCGTTCGTCGCGATCCAGCGTCAGGATGACGGCTTCCACTTCGTCGCCCACTTTCATAAAGTCCTGCGCGCTGCGCAGATGCTGCGTCCAACTCATTTCCGATACGTGAACCAGTCCTTCTACGCCTGTTGTAATTTCGATGAATGCGCCATAGTCTGCCATCACCACTACTTTGCCTTTCACTTTGTCGCCCACGGCCAGCGAAGCATCCAGCGCATCCCACGGATGAGGCGTCAGCTGTTTCAGTCCCAGTGCAATGCGTTTCTTCTCGTCGTCGAAGTCGAGGATGACGACATTGACTTTTTCGTCCAGCTGAACGATTTCTTCCGGATGGGACACACGTCCCCAGGAAAGGTCGGTGATATGTATCAAACCGTCTACGCCGCCCAAATCGATGAATACGCCGTAAGAGGTAATGTTCTTGACCGTTCCTTCCAGTACCTGTCCTTTTTCCAGTTTCGAAATGATTTCCTTTTTCTGCTGTTCGAGTTCGGCTTCGATCAATGCCTTGTGCGACACGACGACGTTCTTGAAATCCTGATTGATTTTCACAATTTTGAATTCCATGGTCTTGCCGACAAACACGTCGTAGTCGCGAATCGGTTTTACGTCGATTTGCGAACCGGGCAGGAACGCTTCGATCCCGAAAATGTCGACAATCATACCGCCTTTGGTACGGCACTTGACAAAACCTTTGATGATTTCGTCTTTTTCGAGCGCTTCATTCACTCGATTCCACGAACGGGCTGCACGTGCCTTTTTATGTGAAAGGATCAGCTGTCCTTTTTTATCTTCCTGACTTTCAATGAAGACTTCTACGCTATCGCCTACTTTCAAGTCAGGATTGTAGCGAAATTCAGACAAGGGTACGACCCCATCCGACTTAAAACCGATATTTACTACCACTTCGCGTTTGTTTAAGGCGGTGATGGTTCCCACGACGACTTCTTTATCTTTCATTGTATTTAAGGTTTCGTCGTACGTTTTTACAAGATCATCCTTGTTTTGCTTGTTGTAATCGTCTCCCTTTTCATAGGATTCCCAGTTGAAATCATCCACCGGGACAATGCTTTTTAAATTTTCCATTAATGTTAATACTCTCGTTTTCAATCTAAAAAATTAAACAATCAGTTACTGCTCTCAAAAGCTCGGCAAAGATACTGATTTTCCGGGGAAAATATACTATCTCCCTCTAAATCTTTGCATTTTTTATCCATTCGGATGCTTTTTGAAGTATTTTTGCCGGAACCAGCCGTCGACAAAAAGCAGCACCAGCGTGAGCGCCCCGATGTGAATGTAGAACGGGGGAATGAATAGCTGCGAAAAATCCACCTGGAATTGCGGTACATCCAGGTATGCAAAGGCGGCGACCGCCAGTCCCGCAATGGTCAGGGAGGCCGCCGTCAATGCCGCCGCCTGCCGGCGTGCATCCCGCTTCCTCATGCGCACGGCTTCCGCCCGGATGCGTTGCATCATCTCCGGAAGAAAAGCCGGAGGTAAAGGTTCGTCCGACATGCGGGCGAACATGGTTTGCAGGATATCCTGCTGTTCCTGTTCGGTTTGATTCCCGTTCATTTTCTTATTCTGTTATCAGTCATTATTTCCTTTTATCGCCGTCATCAACACAAACAGTTTTTTGCGAATGCGGTGCAGCCGGGTTTTCACGTTCGAAACCGTCAGTCCCGTGATGGCGGCTATTTCTTCTATCGACTTTTCCTGTCGGTAAAAGAGCAGTATCAATGCCCGTTCATCCGGCGAAAGCCGTTTCATTGCCTCCTCCAGCCGTTCCAGCTGTTCATCGTCGCTTTCCTGTTCCGGCACATTGCTTGCGTCTTCTTCCGCAAGCTGCTCCGGCAGGCAGTCCTCAAGGGCCAGCCATTCGTACTTTTTCTTCCGCGTGGCCGATATCGCCGTATTGTACGCAATCCGGTAGAGCCACGTGGAAAAACGGCTGTTCCCCTGAAACGAAGCCAGCGAACGGTATGCCTTCAAAAACACATCCTGTGTCAGTTCTTCCGCGTCTTCCCGATTTCCAACTACCTTCACGATCAGCGAATGGACAGGTCGGCCATACCGCTCCAGAAGAGAAGCAAAACATTGCGTCTCGCCGGCCTGGATACGCTTGATATAACTGATATCGGATACTGACTCCATTTGATCTACTTTCTTTTTTTCGTAAAGTCGGCTGTCATACGAGAAACAACCGTCTGCCATATAATGGACGCAAGGCGGAACTTCAGGTTACAGTTTTGCGAAACAAAGTTAGGAACTGTCAGGAAATAAACGGTACATTTACGGGTCTGTTTTTCGCCGTACTGCATCTTGAAAATGATTACATACCCCGGTATGCGCACATTTTCAGTCTTTGTACGGCAAAAAACATCTCCCGTCAATTTGTACCGTTTATTTCCGGACAGCTCCTTAGGGCCGAAAAACAAATAACGTATAACCATAGCCACCACGATAGCAAACAAAAAAATCCCGTCAGGGATGGCATGTGAAAAATGAGCGATTTACATGTCATCCCTGACGGGATTTGCTACCGGTGGAAACAAGTTTTTCTACCAACATGTCATCCCTGACGGGATTTTTTTGGAAAGGGTGACGTTCCTTTTCTACCCTGTTACGAATAGAATTCCACTCATACTTCATACTTCATACATCATACATAACATATTACATGTTATCACCTGTTGGGTGCTGGCGGCCCGGAATGAACAAAAAACGGTGTTTCTTCATTTTTTTCTCGAAAAGTGAGTATAATTCGCGACTTTTGCTGTTTACTGTAATAAATAAAAGACAACAGATGCTGACGGAACAGACTAAATCAGTCGAAGAACAATTGCTGTGGGAAATGTTTCTTTCGGGCGATGACAGGGCTTACGCATATTTATACAAAAAATATACGGACGAACTGTTCGCTTTCGGTATGCGCTTTACGTTCAACCGGGAGTTGGTGAAAGACACCGTTCAGGATGTTTTCATAAAGATATACAGAAACCGTTCGCGGTTGAGCAAAACCGACAAAGTAAAACCGTATCTGTACATGGCCATGAAAAACACTCTGTTTAACGTTTTCGAGAAAGAGAAAGAATCGTACCACATCGATACGGTAGAACCGGTGTTCATTACGGAACATTCCATTGAAGACATGATTATTGCCGACGAACAGGAGGCCGAACACAAGCAGAAAATCAACCGCCTGCTCGACGTCCTGACGCCGCGCCAGAAGGAAGTGATTTATTATCGTTACGTAGAAGAGATGGAGTTAAACGAAATATGTAAACTGATGGGAATGAATTATCAATCGGTACAAAATTTGATTCAGCGGTCGATCAAGCGCATCAAACAGCTTTATGCCGAGAATAGCAAATCCGTATTGAATGTTCAATTAGTATCACGCAATTTATAATGAGAATGAATATATTATACAGTGATTCGGAGAAAAAGTATAAATCATGTTCGGCAGAAGAGCTGTTGCAGGATGATTTTTTCATTTCTTCCAAAGTACATCCGACGGAAGCGACGGAAGCATTTTGGCATAAGTTGCTGATGAACGGAAACGTAGACATTGAAAGCTACCGGTTTGCCTGTCATTTTATCGAATCCGTACAGGTGCGTTCGGAAGAGATCCGCGAGGAAGAAAAGAAGGCGCTGTGGGAAAAAATCGAACTGCACAACCGGCATTTCCGGGAAAAGCGGAGCAGGCGGCACAGGCTGTTTTACCTCCTTGCGGGCACATCGGTCGCTGCGTTCGTCGCGTTCGCTCTGCTGCTTTTTCGCGACGGAACCCTTGCCGGCGACACCCCCGACACCCTCGGCAGTATCGAAAACGTCAAGCCGCCCGATACGGAAGCGGAGCATATTCAACTGGTACTGACGGACGAAGAAGCCGTTTCGCTCGAAGGCAAGGAAGCCGAAATCGCATACGGAGACAGCGGCATCCGAATCAACAGGCAGGCAACGGAACTGAAAAAGGAAAGAACGGAAAATGAAATCGCGTACAACCAGTTGATCGTTCCGAAAGGCAAACGCTCGCGACTGATCCTGGCAGACAGTACGCAGATATGGGTCAATGCCTGTACGCGGGTGGTCTATCCGGTCGCTTTCGGCAAAGAGCGGCGTGAAATCTACGTTGATGGCGAAGTCTGTCTCGACGTGACGCATCGCGACGACTGCCCGTTTGTCGTAAAGACGAAGACGTTTAGCGCCGAAGTGCTGGGAACGTCCTTCAACCTCACGGCCTACGGGAACGACCGGGAACAGAACCTGGTACTTGTCTCGGGCAGCGTCCGGATTCACATGGACAACCGGGAAGACGTCCTGCTCGCGCCCAGTGAAATGTTTACCAGCATCAACGGCGTCACACAGATACGGACCGTACATGCGGAAGACTATATCTCCTGGACAGCCGGCATTTATCAATATGAAAGCGAAACGCTCAGGGTCATACTGAAGCGTCTGTCACGCTATTACGGACAGGAAATCGTCTGCGACCCGCAGGTCGCCGGATTGAAATGTTCGGGCAAACTGGACTTGAAGGATGAACTGGGCGTTGTTCTGGAAGGAATCGCCCTGACGGCGCCGGTCCATTACAGGTATAATTATGAAACACATCTAATTACTAATAAATAAATATAAATTAAAATCGTTATAAAGTATGAAGTATTTACGTAGAAACAGCTATTGGATAGCTGATTGTTTTAAGAAAACAGTTAAAATCATGAAGACTGCCATGCTATTCCTGATTATCGGGATAAGTATCAGTTATGCAAGTAATTCCTATTCACAGGAAACGTTCCTGTCGGTGAATCTGAGAAACAAGCGTGTGAAAGAGGTCTTTCGCGAAATCGAGAAGCGAAGCGAATACATTTTTTTCTATTACGACGACGTTTTGGATGTAAACCGAAAAGTCAGTATCCGTGTGAATAATCAAACGATCGACAAAATACTCGATCTTCTGTTTGAAGGAACGAAAAATGCGTATGTAATCAACGACCGGCAAATCTTTATTACCCGTAAAGAGAATGTGCAGGTTATGGATGCGGGGATGATCGCTCAACAGCAGGGCCGGCAAATCACGGGAACCGTGGTCGACGTGAACGGCGAACCGGTCATCGGTGCGAACATCCTCGAAAAGGGCACGACCAACGGGATTGTGACCGATGTGGACGGGAACTTCTCGTTGAATGTGGCAAACAATGCCGTGCTGCAAGTCTCCTTTATCGGATATATCACGCAGGAAATCAGCGTGTTATCATTGAGTGGCGAATTGCTCGCGATCAAGTTGATAGAAGATTCTCAGGCGCTGGATGAAATCGTAGTGATCGGTTACGGCACCCAGAAAAAGGTGAATCTGTCCGGCGCCGTGTCCACCGTTTCGGCCAAGGCGCTGGAAAACCGCTCGGTGACCAATGTCAACAGCGCTTTGCAGGGGCTTGCACCCGGTATGAATATCAATCTCAACGAGGGGCGTTCCAATGCGGCGCCGGACATCAATATCCGCGGCTATACGTCCATCAACGGCGGCAGCGCGTTTATTCTGGTAGACAATATGCCGGTAAGTGCAGCGGAACTTGCGCGTATCAATCCCTCCGACATTGAGAACGTATCCGTGCTGGAAGATGCTGCCTCGGCGGCGATTTACGGCTCGCGTGCGGCCTTCGGCGTGATACTGATTACCACCAAGTTGGCGAAAAGCGATAAGATGCAGGTGAGTTTCGACGCCAATTACAGCATTCGGCAAACCCAGCAGTTAGTCGAGCCGATAACCGACCCGGTTCTGTTCCGGGAGGAAGTGCGCGCGGTCGGTCTCACCGATGGCTGGTCATGGGGAAGCGATGCCGAACTGGAATACGCGAAGAAACTACAGGCAGGTACCGTATCGGACAGGACTGTCGTATTCGACGGTGAGGACAGTTGGAGATATTTCTACGAAAGCAACTGGTTTGATATCATATACCGCGAAACCTCGCCCACGTACAACACCAACCTGAACATCACGCAGAAAACCGACAAACTGTCGTATGTCATGAGCGGAGCGTTCTATCGCCAGGAAGGTATACTGAGCGTGGGTAACGATGCACTGAACCGGTATAACTTCCGAGGCAAGGCAGACTACAAGTTTACAAACTGGTGGAACGTCGGGTCGAACCTCTCGTTCACTAACTACCACTACGATACTCCGTCCGCACTTGAAGGCGATTACTACGGCAAACTGCTTAATTGCCGGTCGCACAAACCCATTTATAATCCCGACGGCACTTACACCTCCGAAGCGGGTGATGATGTCTACGGACTTCTTGTAGATGGCGGACGCGCCAACCGGAAAATTAATGAAACCATGATTTCGTTCAACACCACCATTGACCTTTTTAAAGATGTATGGACGGTGAAAGGCGACGTCAGTTTCAGACGGGAGAATATGAATTATGACAGGGCAAATCTCCTGACAACATCCCGCGAAGGACCGAACAGAAATTTAGGATACAGGGGACCGGACGGTAATATTACTTATGCTCACGTGGAGTCCGGAGTCACCAACTATACGGTGCTGAACCTTTATACCGATTTCCACAAAACCTTCGCCCGGAAACACTATGTGCAGGCGCTGGCCGGATTCAACCAGGAATATTATTACATCAATACGTTCTGGACACGACGCAGGAATCTTATCACAGAAAGTTTGCCTACCCTGCAGTTGGCGACCGGAGAAGTTACCAACGGACAAACCATCAGCGACTATGCATTAAGAGGCTTGTTCTTCCGTGCAAATTATATTTACGATAATAAATATATCCTGGAATTTAACGGGCGCAGGGACGGAACATCGCGTTATCCCAAAGACAGCCGCTGGGGATTCTTTCCGTCCGCTTCGGCTGCATGGGTCGTGTCGAACGAGAAATTCTTTTCCGGCGTAAATGATGCGCTTAAAATCAGTTATCTGAAATTCCGCGGCTCTTATGGCGTACTGGGTAATCAGATAAACAACAATAATTATCCCTACCTGGTTACTATGAGTTCCGGGAATATCGACATGAGGCTTGACGGCAGCTATCCCATGGCAATTTATCAGCCTGGCGTTGCTGCCGGCGACCTGACATGGGAGCAGGTGCGAACCGTCAACGGCGGTATCGATCTCGGACTGTTCGACAAGATAAGCGCCTCTTTCAATATCTACACTCGTTATACCGAAGGCATGTTGACGGCAAGCAAGGAACTGCCCGCCTTCTACGGAGCTAATGCGCCCACGACCAACGCCGCCGACCTGAAAACCAAAGGCTGGGATCTGAGCGTGGGTTACATGGACAGGACAGACGTTGGCGGCTCGCCGCTTTCGTTCGGAGCGCGTTTCATGATTTGGGACAGCCGGTCGTGGATTACCAAATTCGATAATCCCACGAAAAGTCTTGCCAACTATTACGTAGGTCAGGAAATCGGCGAAATCTGGGGCTATCATAATCTCGGATTCTTTGCTTCCAACGAAGAAGCGGCGAACTATTTCGACCAGACGGCGCTCATTAGCGGCCATCCGATTGCAGCAGGCGATTTGAAGTACGCCAACCTTAACGGCGACGAGAAAATCAATAATGGCGACAATACGGTGGACAATCCGGGCGACCGTACCATCATCGGAAATTCGGAAGCACGCTATCGTTATTCGTTCGACCTTGACGGCGAGTGGAAAGGCTTTGACCTCCGCGTTTTCTTCCATGGCGTGGGCAAACGCGACTGGGTTATCGGCAACAACCAGACTTTCTGGGGTAACTTCAACGGTATGTGGACTAATGGCGTTATGGCGCAACTCGACCGCTGGACGGAGGAAGATCCAAACGGATATTTCCCGAGACTGACGAGGGATGTGAATGAGTTGAAACTTCCGCAAACCCAGTATTTGCAGAATGCATCATGGCTGAGGCTTAAAAACCTGACCGTCGGTTATACCCTGCCCGAATCCCTGCTGAAAAACGCGAAAATCAGCCGTCTCCGCGTTTACGTGAGCGGCGAAAACCTGTGGACGCTTAACAATTTGTATGCAAAATGGATAGACCCTGAAGTGATCAGGGAAAACTTTTACCCCATGCAGAGCGTATGGTCGATGGGAGTGAATTTGAATTTTTAACCCGATAAAAAAAGAGAAATATGAAAAGATATATCATTTGTTTAATAACGATTGCAGCGGTTTTCACCGCATGTAACGACGATTTCCTCGACCGTGCGCCGGAAACAGCTATCACGAGCGCCGGATTCTTTAAATCAGTCAGCGATGTGGAAGCTTACATCAACGGACTGTATGGTCTGCGACCCGGACCCAGAACCGGCGACTGGGATTCGGACAATGTCACTTATTCTATGACGAGAACGGAAACATGGATCATGCTCCGCGGAAGTCTGAACGAGGACAATGTAGGTGGATGGGACACCGGCAACTGGGGCCAGTTGCGCGGCGTAAATTACCTGCTTGAAAATTTGCAGGACGTGTCGGGCAATGAAGACGACCTGAGGCATTTCATCGGTATCGCCCGTTTTTTCAGGGCAAACTTTTATATCGATAAGATTAACCGCTATTCGGACGTGCCGTGGACAAACAAAGCCTTAGATTCGGACGACCCCGACATCTTTAAGGCTGCCGACCCCCGCGCGCTGGTAGCTGATTCCATCGTGGCAGACCTCGAATATGCGGCGAGGTACGTCTCTCCGGAGGGCAAATACGCAGGCAACCGCACGCGGATAAACAAACACGCCGCCCTGTCGTTGTTGTCGCGCTTCTGCCTCTATGAAGGCACGTTCCGGAAATATCACCCGGAACTCAATCTTCAATCTACCGCCGGCCGGTTCCTGGAACGGGCAGCTACTGCCGCCGAAGAAATCATGACAAGCGGTCAATTTGAAATCACCGGCACGGGGAAGGTTACTTTGGCGGAGAAAGAAACAGACGTGACATACGCGGTAAACGAGACAAACACGCCTTTGTCTACAGAAGTAAATGTTGCGCCCGGCTATCAGGCTATCTTTCACTCCATGGACGACCTGGGCAATAACAAAGAGGTCATCCTCTGGCAGGATACGCGCGAGCGTCATGCAGGCGTCCTCAACCATGTGCTGCAAACCGACGGTTCGCTGAGCCGGAGTTTGATGGAAACGTTCCTGATGGAAGACGGCAGCCGTTTTCAAGATCAGCCGGGCTATCCCAATCTGGGATTCACGGATGTGTTTAAAAACCGCGACCCGCGTTTTGCACAGGTATTTGCCTATCCGGGCTTCCGGAGCAACCAGGATGGCGTCTATCTTACGGCTATTGATAACGGCGGTTACGGACAGATTAAATTTTATCCCCTGATACTCGGACAGAATCAAAACGGTGGAATCCATTTTGCCTCCCTTGTTATTTTCCGCTACGGCGAGGTGTTGCTCAACTATGCCGAAGCCAAAGCCGAACTCGGAACACTGACGCAGGAAGACCTGGACAACAGTATCAACCGGCTTCGCGACCGTGTGGAAATGCCGCACCTCTCTCTCAATGCCGGTGTCGATCCGATACTTGCCGCTCAATATCCCAACGTGGACGGCGCAAACAAAGGCGTTTTGCTGGAAATCCGCCGCGAAAGGCGTGTGGAGCTGGCTTGCGAAGGGCTGCGCCTCTGGGATTTGCACCGCTGGTATGTCGGCAGTTTATTCGGACAGCCGCAGGAGGGTGTCTATATCTCTGCCGTGAATACGCCTTTTGACATTACCGGCGACGGTGTGGATGATGTCGCCGTGGCGACAGACGAAGCAACGGCAACGGCTTTAAGAGAGCAGGGTGTAAGCAGGGTGTTTCTTCTCGCCAACAGAATTTATCTGACGGACAACACTCCCGGACATATCAAAATAACGTTTGATAGAGATGAAGGCAAGTCATTTGTCGAGCCGAAGTATTACTACCGCCCGATTCCGAAAAGGCAGATGTTGCTCAACCCGGCGCTGACCCAGCCCTATGGATGGTAACGAACAGGATGTGTTGATTCGCATTTGAAAAATGAGTCCCCTCCGGAAAGTCTTTTTTTGAAAAAGAATCCCATTCACAAGGCTTGTGAGAGGGGGTAAAATGGCCAAAATAGGGCTTTCGGAGGGGACTCAAAAATCAATTATTAATCATCCAAATCATCAAGCTATGTTTTACGCAAGAATCAACAAAATCAAAGTCTTCAACAACCGCGAAGGCTTTCTGGGGCTGTTCAATCGTGCAGAACTGCGAATTTACAGCCATGTCGTCGGCTACTCCGTTGGAGTCGACCCAGGTGTCCCACCTGTCCCACCTGTCCCATCTGTCCCTTATGTCCCTCCGCTGACTTTGGCAGACCTGATTGATTTGGACGACAGCGCCCGCAGGCAAAAACTGCTGGACGCCGTCCTGTCCGAAGCCGGCCGGTTTGCCCAAAGCCACAGCCTTGAAATCAACGGCGTAAGGGACAACCAGACCCTCACCTTCGATGAAGCGGGGCTGGTACTCTATCAAAGCGGGACGATCCCCGACAACTTGCACATGCAGGTCTGGGTGATTGAATCGGACGAAGACGTGCGGAAATTTGCTTTGGATGCCGAAAAGGTGATGCAGAGCGATGCTTTCCGGGGACTTGTCGCCTCTGTCGGCGCGCTTTTGGCGGCGATGAATCCGCTGCTGACCGGCGCCATTGGTGTGGGCGGCGTGGTGGTCAGCCTGTTGCTCCAGAAGTTGAAAGCCAACCGGGACGATCTGGTCGGCTACTGGCAGGCCACGCTCAACCGTGGGGAACACTATCCCCACGGCACGCGCGACCGTCAGGACGTGTACGACAGCACGGGCAATATACAACTGGATTACACGCTGTTCGGATTTGACAGATCAGTCGGTTTGAAGAGCGAATCAATAATCAACAATCAATAATTCAAAATCGTTTTATTATGGCAAGACAGGGAGGAAATGTAGTAACCCATCGATTGAGTGGGAAAATAGGAGACTTGCTGATATTTCGTCAGCGAGCAGGCAGGACGGTAGTAGCCAAAGTGCCGGCAGCAAGCAGGAGGGTGACGGAAGCGCAGTTGGTGCAGTGGCGCAGGTTCCAGCACGCCGTGCTGTATGCCGGCGGCGTGGCGGCCGACCCCGCACTGAGCGAAGCCTACGCCGGAAAAACAAAATCCGGTCAGACGTTTTGCAATCTGGCGGTAGCCGACTACCTCCGCGCGCCCGACATTGAAATGATAGATCCGTCCGGCTATCATGGCAATCCCGGCGACGTGATCCGTATTGAAGTGACCGACGACTTCGCCGTCAGGGAAGTAAAGGTTGTCATC
>JAISWC010000166.1 GCA_031271245.1 Tannerella sp.
CCAATATCGTTGGCAAGTACGGCAATCCCGTTCAGAAACTGCTGCAAAAGCTCTCGCCGCAGGACATTCAAACCATCTGTCCCACGCACGGCCCGGTCTGGTGCGAACGCCGCGCCGAAGCCGTCGCTCTTTACGACCGGCTCAGCCGCTACGAAGGCGCTGCGGGCGTGACGATCCTTTACGGCAGCATGTACGGGCATACCGAACAGATGGCCGAGACGGTGGCCGCCTCGCTCGCGGAACACGGCATCCGGGATATTGTCATGCACGACGCAAGTAAAACCCATTCCTCGTACATGCTGAAGGACGTCTTCCATTACCGGGGACTGCTCGTCGGCTGTCCGACTTACAGCGGGCAGCTTTTCCCGGCCATTGAATCCGTCCTGAAACAGATCGAGACCCGCGAAGTAAAAAACCGTCTGTTCGGTTACTTCGGCTCGTTCACGTGGGCGGGGATGGCCGTTAAGCGCCTGGCCGCTTTCGCGGAAACCATGAAATGGGAAACGGTCGGCGAACCGGTCGAACAAAAACAGGCCATGAGCGACGAAACCTTCCGGAAATGCCGGGAACTGGGAAAAGCCATGGCAGAAAGGATACAATGATTCAAACATCCAATTAATTCAACCATTCAAAGATTCAAAAACAGACCGTTCCGCTGATGCGCCCCCCTCTCCTGTGGAGAGGAGCCGGGGGAGAGGTCCTCAAACAAACAGCTATGAGAGTTATTATCGAACCGACATACGAAACACTGTCGCAATGGGCGGCCGGATACATTGCCGCCCGGATCGGGAGAGCCGCGCCGACGGCCGAAAAACCGTTTGTGCTGGGCTTGCCCACCGGCTCGTCGCCACTGGGTACGTATCAACGCCTGATCGAACTGAACCGGAGCGGCGCCGTATCGTTCCGTCACGTCGTCACGTTTAACATGGACGAATACGTCGGTTTGCCGGAGGGTCATCCCGAAAGCTACCGTTCCTTCATGTGGAAACATTTTTTCAGCCACATCGACATACAGCCGGAAAACGTGCACATCCTCAACGGAAACGCGCCCGACCTTGAACAGGAATGTGCCGCCTACGAAGCGGCCATCCGGTCGTCCGGCGGCATCGACCTCTTCCTGGGCGGCATCGGGCCGGACGGACATATCGCCTTCAACGAGCCGGGGTCGTCGCTGGCTTCGCGTACGCGCATCAAGACGCTCACCGCGGATACGATCATCGCCAACGCCCGCTTCTTCGACAGCGACGTGAACCGGGTGCCGAAGACAGCGCTGACGGTCGGCGTAGCTACGGTGCTCGACGCGCGCGAGGTGCTGATTGTCGTCAACGGACACGGCAAGGCGCGCGCCCTGCAGCAGGCCGTCGAGGGCGCCGTCAGCCAGATGTGGACGATTACGGCGCTGCAACTGCATCCGAAGGGAATCATCGTGTGCGACGAGGCCGCCTGCGCCGAACTGAAAGTCGGCACGTACCGCTATTTCAAGGACATCGAAAAGGATCATCTTTGTCCGGAAACCCTACTGTAAGGCGATGTGTCCGTTGACGTCCCTGCACTCCGTACCCTTTTTCAGACTGTTTTGCCTGGTGATGGCCGGACTTTCGTGTATCCGGTGTTTGCCGGCGCAAACCTCGCTGGACAGTGTACAGATGATCGAGGAAGTGACCGTGACGGCGCCCCGCTACCGGGAAGTCATCCCGGCGCAGCGGCTTTCGGGCGAAAAGCTGGAAGCACTCGGCAGTTTCTCCGTCGCCGACGCCATCCGCTATTTCTCCGGCGTGCAGATCAAGGATTACGGCGGCGTGGGTGGACTCAAGACGGTGGACATCCGCAGCATGGGAACCAATCACATGGGCGTCTTCTACGACGGCATCCAACTGGGCAACGCCCAGAACGGACAGATCGATCTGGGCAAGTTTTCGCTGGACAATATCGAGGAAATATCGCTCTACAACGGACAGAAGAGCGACGTGTTCCAGTCGGCCAAAGACTTCGGTTCGGCCGGCGTTATCTACCTGCGCACCCGCCAGCCGCGGTTTGCGGAAGACCGGAAGACGAACCTCAAGGCCTTTTTCCGCACCGGTTCGTTCGACCTGGCCAATCCCTCCCTGCTCTGGGAACAGAAACTGGGCGAACGGGTCAGCTCCTCGCTGAACGTCGAATACATCTATTCGTCGGGGAAATATCCGTTCCGTTACCGGCGGGTGTTTCCGGACGGGACGGTGGCCTGGGACACGACGGCCATCCGCCGGAACGGCGACATCCATTCCCTCCGGCTCGAGGGCGGGCTGAACGGCCATACCGCTCACGGCCGGTGGAACGTCAAGGGCTATTTCTACGATTCGGAGAAAGGCATCCCCGGCGCCATCGTGAACAACGTGTGGAAACGTTCGCAGCGGCAGTGGGACAGGAACTTTTTCGTGCAGGGCAGTTTCCGGGAACAGCTGTTCAAGGACTGCGAAATGCTGGCGAACATGAAATACGCCGACGACCGGATGCGTTACCTGAATCCCGACACCACGCTGATGTATATCGACAATTCCTTCCGCCAGCAGGAATTTTACGCCTCGGTTGCGGGCAAATATACGCTTCGGCCGCAGTGGGACGTCAGCCTGGCGGTCGACTATCAGTGGAACAC
>JAISWC010000206.1 GCA_031271245.1 Tannerella sp.
TTTTCCAGTCCCATCGCCATGCAGGCCGTGGCGTATGCGTCGGCCGTCATGCAGTCGGATGCGACAACGGTCGCACTGAGGATGGACTGTTCGGACGGATAGCCGGTATGCGGATTGAGGGTATGCGCATACCGTTTCCCGTCTTTTTCGTAAAAGTTTCGGTAATTCCCGGACGTCGCCAACCCGCATTGGCTGCACAACTGCACGATTCCGCTCATTTGGGTATTCGTTCCGTACGGGTCATCTTCCGGTTGGCTGATGCCCGCGCGCCAACAGTGGCCGTTGGGATTGAGGCCGTTCACCGCTATCTCGCCGCCAATATCCACCATGTAATTCGCAACGCCTTCCCGTTCCAGCAAACCGGCAATCACATCGCAGGCAAAGCCTTTCGCGATGGCGGAAAAATTCAGCATCATTCGCGGGTCGTCCTTTACAACGCGACGGTTTTCCAGACGGATTTTCCGGTAACCGACCAACGTCAGCAGGCTGTCGATCACCTGCTGCGAAACGCTGTCTTTCCGCTCGAACCCGAATCCCCACAGGTTAATCAGCGGAGCTGCCGTCGCGTCAAACATCCCGTCCGAACACGCCGACACCTCCATCGCCCTGTTGAACACGGTCGCAAACCATTCGTCCACTTCCACGTCTTCATTGCGGTTGACCTTCGCCAGGATGGAATTGGGATTGAACGGATTCAGGGAAAGATTAAACGCCCGGAACTCCGCGTCGATTTTGTCCGTCAACAGCTGTTTCGACTGATATTTGATGCGATAATACGTATGAAACACCGTACCGCTTTCTTCGTAATAGGGCGCCTGCTGACTGCATGATACTCCCAAACAGCACATAAACAGGGGTAAAATCCATTTCTTCATCTGTTTTTCCAGTTAAAAACGCTGCAAAAATAGTCATTTGAAGACGATTTCGCATCATTTTCATACACCCATCCAATTTAATCAATGTTCCATTGGATGGTGCGTAACATGGGTTAATCATGGCTAATGCTGAAAAATCCGGAACATGACGTCGCGGATTTTTTTGTTTTCATGCGCACAGGATTCGATTTTTTCTTTACTTTTGCCACAACTTATTCATGGATTATTTTGAATCATGAATGACAAACTTGTTAATTTTCGGATAAATGAAAATGAAAACGATGATTACCATTCTTCGGATGGTCATTGGATGGCATTTCCTGTATGAAGGAGCCGCCAAACTGTTTGCCGACTGGACCGCCGCCGATTACCTGAATAACACGCACGGTTTTCTGGCGGGTTTTTACCGGTGGCTGGCCGCTTCGCCCATCAGGCTGGAGGCGGTGGATTTCCTGAACATCGCCGGACTGATACTGGTCGGGCTGTCTCTATTTTTCGGGCTGTGGAGTCGCCGGTCTTCCGCTTGCGGCGCCCTGATGCTTGTACTGTACTATTTTGCCTATCCGCCGTTTGGCATTTCCCTGGCGCTCGACGCGCATGAAGGCAGTGTGTTCGTGGTCGACAAACTGCTCGTGGAAGCGGTGGCGCTTGCTGTTCTGGCCTTCAGCCGGGAACAGGGGTATGGACTGGATGCCTTCGTCCGAAACCGGAAAAAGAAAAAACAGTGTGCGGACGACCGTCGTCCGGAAGAAATCGAGCTGCACCGGCCGAACACGCGCCGCGAAGCGCTGAAAAACCTGGTATCCCTGCCGGTACTTGGCGGACTAAGCTGGGGCGCCTGGCGGACAGCCAGGGCGTATGGCGCGGATGTGATGTCGGGCGCAACGATCCAGCTCAACCGGCTTGCGCTGAACGAACTGAAAGGCGAACTGCCGAAAGGAATACTCGGCGAACATCCGCTTAGCCGGCTGATTATGGGCGGCAACCTGATTGGCGGCTGGGCGCACGCACGCGATTTGCTTTACGCCGGATCGCTTTTCAAGGCCTACAATACCGAGAAAAAAATCTACGAAACGCTGATGCTGTGCGAACAGGCCGGAATCAACTGCATCAACATCGGTTTTCCGACCGTGCAGCTAATGGCCAAATACAAGAAACTGACCGGCAGTAAAATAAAAGTGATTACGCAAGTGGGTATCAAGGAAAAAAGCGGGGATATCTACGATGATGTCGCGGTTGCCGTAGATAACGGAATGGATATTATCCAGTTGCAGGGTAACTGGTGCGACTGGCTGGTGCGCGACGGCCGGCTGGAAATCATCCGCGGGTTAATGGAGCGCATCCGCAGTCACGGCATTGTGGCCGGCATGGGCGCTCATACGATTGATTCGTTTATTATCTGCGAAGAAAACGGAATTATTCCCGATTACTACATGAAGACGATGCACCACGACAATTACTGGTCGGCTCATCCGCGCGAAAACCGGCGCGCCTTTGAGGTGGACGGCGAGCAAAGCAATGACCATAACAAATTTCATGACAACTGTTTCTGCCCGTTCCCCGACCGCACGGTCGAATTTGTCAACCGCGTCAAAGTGCCGGTCATGGGCTTCAAGGTGCTTGCCGCAGGCGCGATTCATCCGAGTGACGGATTCAAATGGGCCTTCGAGAACGGTGCGGATTTCATCTGCGTCGGCATGTTTGATTTCCAGGTAGTGGACGACGTGAATATCTGCATCGAAACGCTTCAAAAACTGGAAAACAGAAAGCGGGGCTGGTATGCCTGACAATAAAAGCAGGAGGTAAAATAGTTTTATCTATAATTGAACCTGAATAAGACATTGACGACTACTCAGTAATAATTAATTATAATCACAATGAAAAAGATAATTTGTTTTGTATTATGCGTATGCTTCTTTGGCGGAACCATTTTCGCACAAGGTCGCGCTTCCCTGGTGGCAAAAAACACGCCGGATCCCGTAAAATGGGTGAATCAGCAGTTTGCCGGAGGGAAGATACCGGATGCGCCCGGCTCGCTGCTGATTCGTTACAAAGTCAGCAATGAATAAAAATTTCATTGCCATCTGTTTTTTTGCATAACGCCATTATCGCGTTTTCAGCCTGCTTACAGCATCACGGCCGAGAGTTCGGCGTATGCTTTATTGAAATCGCGTTCGGCTTCGAGGGTTTTGTTCACCGTTTCGTAGAGCAGTCCCATTTCGACGATGTAGTCGAGCAGTGAAATCTGGCCTGCGTCGAGCGC
>JAISWC010000271.1 GCA_031271245.1 Tannerella sp.
TTACAAAAAATCGACATGGGACACCCAAATAACAAAAAACTTTTTGGTAACTAATTGATATTAAACTGATCTAAAAACAACCAGAAAAAAGTGAGAAAAACAGGAAAAGAATTACCCAATGGCTTCAAAAATCATCAAAGAAACACTAACTTCAGGATTGATAAAGGGTTACCTGCCGGATAATATTGTCAGGAAAATAACAAGTTATATACCCTTTCAGGACAGGAAACCGAACCGTTATATCCTGTTTATTTCCGGACAGTTCCTCAGCCAAAGGCAGTTCTCAGAACTGGAAGTAAATAAACGGCACTACTCCGGCGCTTTTGACCTGCGCGACAAGGAACACGGTGACAACCAGATACAGGATTTGCAGCATCGCCGGCGACTGGATGACGGCCTGTTGCAGACGCCGGTCGAACCGCCGGGGTGTGAAGTGAATCAGGTAGCCGACCAGCATCAGGAGGAAAACGACCGGATAACCCTGCACGAACTGAAGGAATACTTCCGGATAGAACCGGGTCGCTATCTGTCCGAGGATGTCGAAGGCGGTCCGGACGGAATCGGCGCGGAAAAAGATCCATCCGAAACAGACCAGGTGAAACGTAAAGACCGTTCCGCATACGCGGCGTAAGGGCATCATCTCCGCGCCCTCTTTCCGGAAGCCGGGGAAATGACTCATCACCCACTTGTGAACGGCCAGCGCCAGGCCGTGGATACCGCCCCAGAGGACGAACCGGAAGGCGGCGCCGTGCCACAGTCCGCCCAGCAGCATGGTGACGGCCAGGTTGACATACGTGCGGAACGTTCCTTTCCGGTTGCCGCCCAGGGGGATGTAGAGGTAATCCTTCAGCCAGGTGGAGAGCGAGATGTGCCACCGTCGCCAAAACTCCGTGATGGTGGCCGACCGGTAGGGCGAGTCGAAATTGGCGCGGAACCGGATGCCCAGCCACAGGGCTATCCCGATGGCCATGTCGGAATAGCCGGAGAAATCGCAGTAGATTTGAAGTGCATACCCGTAGACGCCCAGCAGGTTTTCCACGCCGGTGTAGAGGGTCGGGGCGTCGAACACGCGGTCGACAAAGTTCAGGCTGAGGTAGTCGGAAATCACGCATTTCTTCAACAGTCCGCACAGGATCAAATACAGCCCTTCGCCCAGATGCTCCCGCGACAGGACGGGCGTGCGGTACATCTGGGGGATGAAATCGCGTGCACGGACAATCGGGCCGGCTACCAGGCCGGGGAAAAACGATATGTAAAACAGGTAGTCGATCCAGCGGTGCAGCGGTTGCAGCCGTTCCCGGTAAACGTCGATGGTGTAGCTTAGCGACTGGAACGTGAAGAACGAAATACCGACCGGCAAAAAGATATCTACCGTCGTATAGGTCAGCGACTCCAGTGCGGAGATGCCCAGCCATGCACCCGCGTGTTGCAGGCACATCGCTCCCAGGTTGTACAGGAATCCGGCGTACTTGAAATAACTCAGCATCCCCAGATTGATGCACACGCTCAGCGCAACCCACACTTTTTTCCACTTCTTCGTCCGGGTGGCAAAGATGCCGTGCGCAATCAGGAAGTCGGACGTGGCCGTGAAGAGCAGCAGCAGAAAGCACAGGCCGCTGGTCTTGTAGTAAAAATAGAGTGAGAACAGCGTGACGTAGAAGATGCGCGCCGGCGCATGTTTGCGCAGCGACAGGAAGATGATGAGAAACCCGGTGAACAGGAAAAAGAAAAATCCCGTGCTGAACAGCAGCGGATCCTCCGGCCGGTAGAGAAAGAGTTCTCCCAGCCGTTTGGCGGAAAAGGTCTGTTCCAAAGCGTCAATGTTCATCGCCCGCAGCCGGATGTTGCCGGTTCATTTGTAGCCGGACAAGCGCCCTGTACAGCAACTTGCCCTGCTCGTAATAACCCTCTGCGCTGTAATGCACGCGGTCGCGACCCAGCAGTTTTCCGTCGCGCCACTTTTTGCAGGAATTGGCGCCGCCCGTGGCACGGTACAAATCAAAACAGGCAAGTCCCCTGTCTTCCGCATATTCCGTGATGGCGCGGGCTGTTCTGGCGATGTTTTCATTTCGCACAAACCCGTTCCGCGTGCGGCGGTAGTTCTCGGCCGGCGTAGTCAGCAGGATGGCCGTGGAAGGGAGATATTCCCGTACCAGACGGATAAAACCGTTCATCTGCGATACAAATTCTTCTTCCCTGAAACGATGGGAGGACGTATACGATTCGTTCGTGCCCAGCGTGACAATCAGCAGCGAGGGCCTGAGCAGCGACAGTTGGCGGACGTAGCCGGCGTCGGCATAATTCACGAACATGGCCCCGTTCTGGCCGATGGAATGATACAGAACGCCCGGCCGGCCGTTCAGGAGCGAGAAGCCGTAGTAGCTGCCGGTGGCCTCGCCGGGGAGGCATTCGTCCGGAAGGATGCTGTACAGATGCAGCGAATCGACGGTCGTGGCCAGGCGGAACGTGTCGACCACGACACCCGGTACTTGCGGGTCAGCGCCGCAGACGGCCTCCGTCCACCGCTCGTCGTTCGCGTCGGGCAACAGGCGGAGCGTCCGGGCGTCGCGATAGAAAAGCACCTCGTTGAAGGCATATCCGGCGCCGCGCAGGGGACTGATGCCGATGGAAAGGTCGACGGTGTTCGATTCGGGACGCAGTCCGATTCCGCCCAGTCCCCACGGGCAGTCCGGCACTCTCTGGACACATCGCCCGGCCGTCCATTTCCCGACCGTCGACGACGTAATCCGGTAATCCTTCGGTTCGTTTCCACGGGCCAGCTTCAGCGGCGCAATCCACCCCCGTCCGGCATTGCCGAAGGCACCGTGCAGCAGGCGCATCACCTGTCCGCTGTAGAAACCGGCCTGCACGTGGGAGTCGCCCAGGTGTACAATCCGGACAACCGTGTCCCTGCCGGCCAGCAGCTGCTCCAGTCCGTCCAGGAATCCGTCCAGCGAGCGGGACGGGTCGTTCACCCGGCAAAGCGAATCCACGGCAAACGGCAGTCGCAGATCGACGCTGTCCGTCAGTGCGGCGCGGGGCGCCAGCGTCCGTTCCGTCCCCGGCGTTTCCGCAGCCGTCCGTTCCGGCAGGGTAGCCGGACTTCCGAGCCATCCGGCCAGCCCGGCGGCCAGCAGGGCGGCTCCGGCGCGAAAGTGTTTCCGGCCTTTACTGTTCCGATTCATATTCATCTGTTGTTGGTTTATATTCATCCGCTGTTCTTTCCATTTCGTCATACCATTCCTTTTCCAGCATCAAAGCGCCGTACAGAGCGCCGGCCAGTTCGCGTCCGCCCCGGAAACTCAGATGCGTATAGTCCTTGCTTGCCCAGCGGTTCTTCACATAGCGCACCATGCTGTTCTCGCCTCCCCTCGCCCGGAACATGTTCCAGAAAGGCACCTGCGCCGCTTCGGCAGCCTGCCGCTGCGCCTTCAGCAGCGAGACGACCGCCGGAATGGTACGGAAGGCGCCGTCGCGGTAGTGACTCCGGTCCGACACGCTCAGCAGCAGAATGTCGGACGCCGGGAAACACTGCTGCACGTGGCGGATGACCTCCGTCAGCTGGTCGCGGTACCAGTTGTAGTTGTACAGGTTTTCCGTCGCCACGTTCAAACCGTATTGCAGCACAATCAGGTCGTAGGGACGGATTTCGCTCAGCCTCCGGCAACTGTTCCCGTCCAGCCGGCCGAGCGGCGCGCCGGAATTGCCGCGTAGCGAGAAATTGTCCACCACCACGCCGGCATTGTCTTCCAGCGCGACGCCCAGCGCCAGCAGGCCCTCGGCGTTGCGGAACTGAAAGCGTCCGTCGGTGAAGACGCCTTCCGCTTCATACTGCGCCACTCCGTCGGTCGAGGGCAGGATGGCCGTCAGCGTATCCCGTCCGCGGTTGAAGGTCAGGCGCATTTCCGCCGCCCCGTTCCGGGCATAGAGAAACTTGACCGAAGAGACCTGTTCCAGTCCCGGGTAGAAATCGACCGTCTTAAACGTGATGGAAGGATCGTCCGCCTTCGCTTCGAAAAGCAGACCGGACAAGACGTAGGCGTGTTTTTTGTCTGTCAGCAGGGAATGAGTGTTCCATCCTTTCGAGCGCTGGTAAACGGTCGGTCGGTACTGTTCCACCTCGGAGGCCACCGGTACGAATCCGACGCCGCGTCCGCCGAAATGCGCCTGCATCTTCGCCCGGAAATCAGCCACCAGAATATCGCCCTCGATAAAGGAATCGCCCAGGAAAGCGACCCGCACCGGACGGTCCATAAGGGCAACCCGGCTCAGCGCCGCGAAGAAGCGCGACAAACCCGTATGTTCCACCGAAAAGTCTTCGATCAGCGCCGGCAGCGAATCGGTCATCCCTTTCTTCGCAACCAGTTGCCGGTATATCGAATCGCGCCGGGCTTTCAGGGACAGGCTGTCGTCCGGCAAGGCGGGGGGAAGAGAGTCCGTGCGTTCCGTGCAGTCCGGTTCCTCGAACAGGAGCGCGTCGAGCGGGCTGTCTGCCGGACGGATACGAATATCCG
>JAISWC010000002.1 GCA_031271245.1 Tannerella sp.
AACGATTCCGGGGACTCCCAAAATGATTCTGGGGGTTCCCGGAATGATTCCGGGGGTTCCCGGAATGATTCCGGGGACTCCCAAAATGATTCCGGGGGTTCCCGGAACGATTCCGGGGACTCCCAAAATGATTCTGGGGGTTCCCGGAATGATTCCGGGGGTTCCCGGAATGATTCCGGGGACTCCCAAAATGATTCCGGGAACTCCCAAAATAAGTCCGGAAGCCTCGGATTTTAGCAATAAACATTTCCTTTGAGTTAAAAAATAAATAGTATGGGGGCGTAATTTGACATAGCGGGATGCTTCCGTTTCCTTACCTCCTTTCAGGGAAGCGGAAACAGTGACCGTCGTATGCCGTGAAATCAGGCAACCCGAAATACTATTTTTTGTTGTCCGCATAAGTCGTTATAATTGTTGATAAATTCCGTTATAGCTAAAGTCGTCCCAAAGATAAAGGGTTTTCTTCAATAGTAGATATTTTTTCTGTCATAAAAAAACACAATAAATCGAAAAATCAAAATCAGGTCTGTTCGCGTCGAATGAAACAGCCACTCTATTAATGAGTTATCGAAAATGAGATCATCCGTCGGTCTTTTTCAAAACAAAAAAGCAAGATCGGACAAATTCCGGAAAAAAAAGATGTATTATTTTTGTCACGCATTAAGTTTGGATCAGGTAGACTGAACAAGCATGAAAAAACCGGGATTCCGGAACTTGCAGGCAACAGTAACATAACTTGTATAAGGGGAGAGAATCTTGATTTTTTTGACTGATTGATTTCATTTTTTGGCCGGGGTTGTCGCAAGATGCCCCGGCCTTTCGGAATCTTTACAGTACTGTTCGTGTTAGGCGGCCGGCGTTCCGGATCTTTTTGCATGGTTTGAAATTAGGATTGATACATTTATGAAACGATTTATTACTATATGGGACCATCATCGGGAAAAAATGGCTATGAAAACGACCTTCGCAGAAAGTTTCCCGATGTGTTGCGTGGCGCTGGCTGTCTGGATGGGAATCGCATGGCAGGCGGTTGCCGCGCAACCTTTTGCAGGCAATGCACGGCAGGCTGTAGGCAACAGCGTGTTTTTCGGGCAGTATCCACAGACCTTTCTGGGATGTACGCAGGGCAAACACTACGTCCCCCAGCCCTCCGTTCCTTATGTGCTGAAACAGGATCACCGCCATCGGGACGGACAGAATCCGCCCCAGCCCTACCATTCCTATTTTTTGCTGGAACCGGTCACGTGGCGGGTGCTGGCAGAGAATGCCCAGGGTCTGCTGCTCGTGGCCGACCGGATACTGGATGGCCGGCCATACCACAGCTCCGCCTTTGCGGCGACCTGGAGCGGTTCGACCCTGAGAGCCTGGCTGGAAACCGGCTTCTTCAACGGTTCGACGGCGACGCCTGTGCAGACGGATTTTTTTCCGGCTGACGAGAAAAATGCCGTTGTGCTCTCGTCCGTAGCCAATCCGACCGTAGGATTCGGAAAAGACCCGGACGGCATTACCACTCAGGATCACGTATTCTTGCTGGCGGCCGCCGACAGCGTCTTCTTCGGCGGCGCGGCCGACCGCCAGGGGTTCAATACGGACTATGCCGCTTCGTATGAGAATACAGCCGACCCGTGGAGCGTGGCGGACAGCTGGCTGCTGCGCACCCACAGCGCCGGCCCTTTTGCGGGATATATATCTTATGTACAGGCGGACGGTTTCGTCAACACGTTCGACGGACTGAAAGACAACCTGCCGGGACGTATCCGGCCGGCGCTGCACCTGTCGAAAGACGTCGTTGTCCTGGTTTCGGATGCCAACAAACCGGCCTGGTCGCCGGGCGCGCCCCTGACCGCCGTATCCGCTTCCGCCTCCGGCACGCTGAAGCTGACGCTGGTCGGCGGCGGACTGACGCTCGGATCGTCCGACGACGGAACCTATAAAAATACGGCGGCTGGGAGTACGCTGTCGCTGAACTATGCGGGACTGAGCGCCGGCTCCGGACGGTATATCTCCTGCGTACTCGAGCAACAGGACGGAAACATCCTCTATTATTCGAAAATCGCGGATGCCGCGACCGCTTCCGGGACGGTGAACATTCCCGTTCCCCTCGGCCTGGCGAACGGCGCCTATGTGCTGAAACTGTTCTGCGAAGAGCCTTCCGCCGGGATGCAGACGCCCGACCGGGCAAGCCGTCCGGCGGTCATTCATCTGGGCATCGGCCCGGCCACGGCGCCGCAGATTGGTACTGCCGCCTTGCCGGAGGGCTGGGAGGGAGTAGCTTACGATACGCCCCTGACGCTTTCCGGTATGCCGGCGCCGGCCTTGTCCGTCAGCAGCGGCAGTCTGCCTCCGGGACTGGCGCTGGAAGCCGGCGGACGGATACACGGGACGCCGTCCTCGACGGGGACGTTCCTGTTTGAGGTAACGGCGGTCAACGGAGGCGGCAGCGACACGAAATCATATACTGTCACGGTACACTCGCCGATTGCCCCGTCCATCACCGCGCCGCCTGCCGGAGCGCTGCCCGACGGAACGCTCGGCATACCCCTCGCCCCTGTTTCCCTCACGGTCACGGGGACGCCCGCGCCGGCGCTTTCCGTTATTTCCGGGAAATTGCCCGAAGGACTGGCGTTCGACCCGGCGACCGGGGTCATCAGCGGGACGCCTGCGAAAGCCGAATACGCCACTTTTACCATACAGGCAGGCAATGCGCTTGGCGTCGATTCGAAAACCTGGTCGATGACCGTCCGTTCCACCGGCCCGGCGGTCGCGCCGAAAATCACGACCCTGGCGGATACGCTGCCCGTCGCATACGTGAATATCCCGTATGATTTCAAGATAGAGGCCACGGGCACGCCGGCGCCGGTGTTTGACCTCAACGTCCCCCTGCCGGCCGGACTGAGTTTGGACGTTACCGCCGGGAAGATTCACGGGACGCCGCTGCTCCCGGCCGCCGGCACGTATACGACGTTTACCGTGACGGCCAGGAACGGTAACTCGCCGGACGACGCCAGGACGTATGTACTGCCCGTCGCCTATACACTGAATCCTCCGGCGCTGACGCTCACGCCGCCGATTATCGTGACCGGAAGCGACCCGTTCGGCATGACGGCCACGTTCGACGTGCCGGTATCGGGACTGACCGCCGCCGATGTCACCGTGAACGGCGGAACCGTTTCCGGCATGACCATGTCCGGCCCGTCGGGCACGCCTGCGCGGACTGACGTCTGGACGTTTGACGTGACTCCCGACCCGGCTCTCCCGGACGGCAGGGTGATGGAAATCTTCGTGCGGAAGGGCGCCGCAAAGGACGAACACGGCGCCGCTACCTACAGGGAATCCGATACGACGCGCATCGCGTATCATACCGACAGGCCGGTCATCCGGTTCAGCCTGACGGACGGGATGGTGTTCCTCGCCGGCATGGAGGAATTTTTCATCGATATCTTTCCTTACGGTACGGGTGCGGACGCCGACCGCTTCTTTGTGAACGGCGCCGCAGCAGACCGGGTGAATGTCGCCGGTCTGCTTGAAATCTACCGGAACGGCACGCTTTATACCGGATGGGACCTCGACCTCCGCGACACCCGCGCGACGGTAACCGGCTATTTCGGACAGGGCGATTACACGCTTCTTTTCAGGGGCGACCGCCTGACGAACAATGCCGGCAAACAGGCGGTGCAACGGACGCTTCGTTTCGCGATACAGGTTTCGAAAAACCGGTACGAGGGTTGCCGGCAGTCTTTCAGCCGGACGTTCCCGGTCTCCGCTTCCGACCGCCGGATTACCATTGCCTACGCCGGACTGTCGGATTATCTCGTTGCGCCGGACGGCGGCAGCCTGCCCTGGCAAATGATTTTGCCGGCCGGAGAGACGGAACTGACATTTACGTTTGGCACGCGGGCCGTACCGCCCGAACTGGAAGGCAACTCGGTCGACATTGTCATTGCGCCGGACGGTTTGTCGGCCGCTACTTACCGGTTCCGGTTATACAACCGCCCGAAAGCGGAAGACGTGGTTTACATGCCCGTCACCACCCTCTATCCCGGTTATTTCAAACTGTTGAGAGGCGGCTCGCCCTGGCTGCAACGCAGTCTCGACGGCGGCCTGCACTGGAGCGGCGCCTGGTCGCCGGCTTCCACGCTCGAACTGGCGGACGCCGGGAAAGAGATCCTGTTCCGCGAGCCGGACGGCTGCGAGACGACGGTTATCTCGCTGGAGACGGGTATCGACGTTACCATTCGGCGGCAGGTGATACTGCCGGAGGTAAAGCATGTCGAAACCTCGCCGGCTGCCGGCCTCTACAGCCTCTACAGCGGTTCGGATTTTGTCTTCCGGGTGAAACCGACCGGGCCGTATGCCGGCATGAAACCGATGGTGACAACCGACCGGCAGGTGCCCGATTCGATCGGCGTGATTGTCGAACGCGCCGGCGACGGCAGCTATGAGGTGCGCATACGCGCCATACGCGAAACGGTACACATCAGCCTGCAGACACTATCGATGATCGGGAATGCCGGCGTCGAAGCCGCGCGCGTCTGGGCTTCCGGCGGACAACTCTACATTGCTTCCCTTCGCGACGATGAAGCGAAGGTATATACCCTGTCGGGGATGCTGCTGAAAAGCGTTCCGGTAATGGCGGGAAAAACGGTTCAGACCTCCCTGCCTCACGGGATTCACATCGTCCGGCTGGGCTGCGGAAGCGTTTTCAAGGTGAACGGATATTTTTAACATCAAAGCAGAAAAACCATAAATAAAAAGGGAATTATGAAACTAACCACACAAATATTCAACAGGACATGGCGTAGGACGGTCGCGAACGCATGTATGTTCGCCGGCCTGCTGTGCCTGTTTCTTCCGGAGGGGAAAGCGGATACGGTCTTAACCCCGGGAAGTACGACGACACTGAGCGGCCTGCCGTCGCAATCGTTCCCGTTAATCATCAAGCATGAAGGAACCTATCGGATTACGGGGCATTTCAACGGTACGCCGGCCTCGATGGTCAGCGCCGGGGCTACGCACGGCATCGAAGTAAGAAGCGGGCTGAAGAATGTCACCGTCATTCTGGAAAATGTCGGTATTCAAACGACGGGCATAGAGGCCTGCGCCTTTTTAATTCAGGGAAATCCGGATGCGACCAAGACTACCACCGATGTGAGCGACACGCAGTCGTGGAGTTCGGTGGTGACGGTGAAGCTGGAAGGCGAAAACTATCTCTACAGTTGCCGGGGAGTCAAGGTGGGCGCATACGTCGACGGCCGTCGAGCCGGTTTGGAAGTCTGGAAGGGTTCGACCGTCTATATCGAAGGGCCGGGAAAATTGACCGCCCGCTGCTCGGATTCGAGGGATTATTATGACAACACCAATTCGGCTCATACGAAAGGGCCTTATGATGCGGTCAAAGACCCGTTCATGAGCTACGGCCCGAAGAGCGATCCCACCAAAGGCGTCGAAGAACTGGCCGGCAACAGCAGCGCGGCCGGCATCGGCGCGGGCAATCTGGGCGGCAGCGGCGGCAATGTAGTCATCCGGAGCGGTACCGTCATCGGCATAGCCGGGTCGCACGGCGCCGGCATCGGCGGCGCCTGGACTAACAACAATGCAAGCCAGGCGTATTTTACCGTGCTGATTTACGGTGGACATGTGGAATCCTGGGGCGGCGACCACGGCGCCGGTATCGGCGGCGGCTGCGGCGCATCCGGCCAGGTGGGAACTATTCTGGTGCTGCCTCCGGCGGAAATCACCGCGGCAAGCTATAATCCCACCGGCGCCCAGCTGGGCGCGATGAAAACGATTGTGTACGTCGGCGACTCGACCA
>JAISWC010000100.1 GCA_031271245.1 Tannerella sp.
AGACCGGCTTCAAAAAAATCCTGCGGCGATATTTATCGGAGCGTTGAGAACGCCATTCGTAACAGCTGCGGTGTGTCGCTTCATTCTTCATTCCTTATTCTTCATTTGGTATCATGTAACGGCTGTAAAAATCTTCCGCAAGGCTATTCAGGTCTGCATCCGTCAGGAAGCCGTTCGTCTGGATCACGATCCGGTGTCTAAACGTGACATATTCCTTGGGCAGCAGTGTGAGGACAAACTTGGGCGCGTCGGGGTTGAACACCTGACGACCCATGTTGTTGGTCGAGAACAGGCCGTAGCCGCGGGCATGGGAGTAAGCCGGAAAGCCGGGGTTGTGCGGGTGGTCGATGATGGCGATCGTGATGGCTTCGCCGTCCTTTTCGGCCGACAGGCTGACCCACCGCGCCGGCTTGCCCCATACGTCGCCCTTCTCCAGTCCTCCGTCGTTGCGGTACACGCCGTTGACGCCCTCGCTGTTCGTCACCGGTACCGTGGTTTCGTTGCCGTTGGCGTCGAGAAACAGTTCCGGTTTCTCCGACGGCTCCTCAAACGCCCGGTCTACGCGGATGGCAATCAGCCCTTCCTTGTTGTCCGTGAAGACGACCGTGTCATCCGTCGCCATCAGTAACGCCTCACGATCGATGATGCGCCGGTCGCCCTCGCCGCTGAAGAAATAATCCGTCGCGTCCAGGAGGAGCACGTTGCCGCTGTGGTCTGTCCACTTGGCCGACACGCACAGCCGTCCTTCCTTTTCGCCGCCCTGCGCGTGGAGGACGGTGCTGTGACGGATGGAGCCGTAGCCGGCTTTCCGCTCTGCGGGGATGGCATAGGAGTTGTTCCAGAAATCCAGCCCGTTGACGTCGCCGAAGTTGAACCAGAGGCCGACGTGATGCGGATGGTCTACGCGCTCGTTCGGGCGCGGGTCGCGCGGGAAGCCGCGCGTGACGACCGTCCCCCGGGCCGTGCAGATCGGATAGAGGACGGGCTTCTCCAGGTCGTCGGGATAGATATAGGAGGTGAATAACCGGCCGTTGTAGAGAATGTCCACCTTTTTCCCCGCTTCGTCGGGGATGATTTCAATGCCGCTGTCCGCCTGTTTCCTGTCTGTCTTGCAGGCGGACAGTCCGGCCAGCGCCGTGCCGAGTGCCATCATGCCGAAGAGAGTGGATGCTTTTTTCACCGGTCAAATCTTTTCGGGTAAGAGGTAGGGCGCACGGTATTCGCGCGAGAGCATCCGGTTGGCGTCTTCGTCTCCGACAAAGCGTTCGGCTACGGGGTCGAACGTGAGTTGCCGGCCGAGCCGGCAGGAGATGTTGCCCAGATGCGCCAGCGCCGACGAGAGGTGCCCGGTCTCGACGGGGCCGTTTTGCAGGCTCATGTCGCGGGCGCGGATGGCGTCGAACCAGTTTTTGAAATGGTCGGACAGTTCGTTCGGGTCCTGGCCGGAGGGGCCTTTTTCGCGCTTCTCGCCCAGGTAGGTTTCGTACACGCCGTAGCCCTTGATGACCATGTATCCCTTGTCGCCGTAGAAAATGTTGCCTACGCCGGCGCCGTCTTCGAGGTTGGTACACCAGTGGCGCACTTCAAACTGGATGATTTTTTTCTGTTTGGGATAATGATAAATCGAGGTCTGTACTTCGGGCACTTCCTTGCAGTCGTCCCACAGGAACTTGCCGCCCATGGAGGTGATGCGTTCGGGCAGGCCGACGTTCAGTCCCCACATGCAGAGGTCGGTTTCGTGGATGCCCTGGTTGCCTACGTCGCCGTTGCCGTAGTTCCAGTGCCAGTGCCAGTTGTAGTGCACCAGGTTGCGCGTGAAAGGCACCATGGGCGCCGGGCCGCACCAGAGGTCGTAGTCCAGTCCTTCGGGTATGTTGGACGTGCCCCGGTTGCCGATGTCGGGACGCCAGCGATACACCAGTCCGCGCGCCATGTAGACCCGTCCGATCAGGCCTTCGTTCAGCAGGCGGATGGCTTCGCGAATGGATTTGGAACTGCGGAGCTGCACGCCGTGCTGCACGATGCGGTTGTATCTGTAGGCGGCCTCGATGAGTTTCCTGCCTTCGTAGATATTATGCGTGGCGGGCTTCTCGACGTAGACGTCCTTGCCGGCCTGACAGGCCAGAATGGACTGCAGGGCGTGCCAGTGGTTGGGCGTGGCGAGCGTGACGGCGTCGATGTCCCTGCGGTCGTAGATCCGGCGGAAGTCCTGTTCGACGGGGACATTCTTCCCGTATTTTTCTTTAAACGTCTGCGCCCGCTGTTTCAGGATGTGCATGTCCGGGTCGCAGAGCGCCGCTACGGTGACGTTCGGCTGCTTCATGACTTCTTCGATATGATTCTGTCCGCGTCCGTTGATGCCGAGCACGGCAACCTGTATCCGGTCGTTGGCGCCGAAGGCCTGTCCGGGGACGACTGTCGGAGCGGTGATACTTTCCGTGCCTTCCGCTCCGCGCAGAACGGACGGTGCAACGACCGAGGCTGCGGCGCCCGTCAGGGCGGTTGTCAGGAATTTTCTTCGTGAATGAGTTGTTTTCATATATACGCTCAATGGATATGGTTTAAAAATCGATATTTACCGGTTACAGATGCAGAATCATCTGGGTATCGGAGGCAATCATGTATTCTTCGTCGGTTGGTACGACGATGACTTTCACCTGACTGTCCGGCGCGCTGATGACGGCTTCCGTGCCGTGTACGGTGCTGTTTTTCTGTTCATCCATCCGGATGCCCATGTATTCCATGTTCCGGCAGGCTTCGGCGCGCAGCGAACACTGGTTTTCTCCCACGCCTCCGGTGAAGACCAGGATGTCTATGCCTCCCAGTACGGCTGCATACGCGCCGATGTATTTCCGGATGCGGTAGATGTACATCTTCATGGCGAGCAGGGCGCGGGGATTGTTTTCGGCACAGGCGGCTTCGAGTTCGCGCATGTCCGGGGAAACGCCCGAAACGCCCCACACGCCGCTGCGCTTGTTGATCAGGTCGGACAGGCCGGCCACGTCCAGTCCTTCCTTTCGCATGAGGAAGGGCAGGACACCCGCGTCCACATCGCCGCAGCGCGTGCCCATCAGCAGCCCTTCGACCGGGGTCAGTCCCATCGACGTGTCGACGGATTTCCCGTTCCGGATGGCCGTGATCGACCCGCCGTTGCCGACATGTGCGGTGACGATGCGCTGTGTTTCGTAGTGAACGTCCAGGATTTTGCAGGCGCGATAGGATACGTACCGGTGGCTGGTGCCGTGGAACCCGTAACGGCGTACACCGTAGTTCTCGTAGGTTTCGTAGGGCAGTCCGTACATGTAGGCGTAGTCGGGCATCGACTGGTGAAACGCCGTGTCGAAAACGGCTACCTGCGGCGTGCCCGGCAGGATTTTCCGGATGGCGCGGATGCCTTCCAGGTTGGCCGGATTGTGCAGGGGCGCCAGTTCCGAACATTCGCGCACCTTCACGATCACTTCGTCGTCAATCAGGACGCTGTTCGAAAACTTTTCGCCTCCGTGCACGACGCGGTGCCCCACGGCGCCAATCTCGCCGTAATCTGTGATACAGCCGTGCGTTTCGTCCATCAGGACACTCAAAATAAAAGCAATTCCTTCTTCGTGACCGGGAATTTCCTTTTCGATGGTCACCTTTTTTCCGTCCGGGGTTGTGAGTTTCAGCAACGTGCCCGGCAGGCCGATGCGTTCGATCCCGCCCTGTGCCATCACTTCTCCCGATGTCATGTCAAAGAGTTTGTACTTAATCGAACTGCTTCCGCAATTTAAAACCAATGTCTTCATCATTCAAATATAATTATTTTTCAATCCGATCGCCTGGTTGCAGGCGATCGCTACCATTTTGTAAATATCATCCGTCGAACATCCGCGCGACAGGTCGTTTACCGGCGCGGCCAGCCCCTGCAATATCGGCCCGACTGCTTCGGCGCCGGCCAGCCGCTGTACCAGCTTGTAGCCGATGTTTCCCGCTTCGAGCGAAGGAAAAACCAGCACGTTCGCCCGGCCGGCCACCTCGCTCCCCGGGGCTTTTTTCCGCGCCACGCTTTCCACCAGCGCGGCATCGGCCTGCAACTCGCCGTCGATCGTCAGGTCCGGTCGCATCTTCCTGGCTAGCCGGGTCGCTTCCGCCACCCTGTCTACTCTTTCGTGCGAGGCGCTGCCTTTGGTCGAGAAGCTCAGCATGGCCACGCGCGGCTCTACGCCCACCAGCGCTTGGGCTGTTTGAGCGGTCGAAACGGCTATCTGCGCCAGTTCGGAGGCCGTCGGTTCCGGCAATACGGCGCAGTCGGCAAACACCAGTACGTCGCCATACGCGCCGTCTTTGAGGAACATCAGGAAGGCGCCCGATACGCAGGAAATGCCGGGCACGGTTCTGATGATTTGCAGCGCGGGACGCAGGACGTCGCCCGTGGTATTCTGCGCACCGGCAATTTCGCCGTCCGCATCGCCGGCCTTAATCATCAGACAGGCCAGATAGAGAGGGTCTTCCACCAGCGCGGCGGCTTTCTCCGGCGTCATGCCCTTCGACTGGCGCAGTTGGAGCAGTAGTTCGGCGTAATCCTGTTTCCGGTCATGCCGTTTCGGGTCAACGACCGTCGCCCGGTCGATGTGTTTCAGTCCGAAATCGGCCGCCAGCGAATGTATTTCGTCCGGATCGCCCGTTAATGTAATGTGGGCTACTCCGTCGGCCAGCAGGCGGTCAGCCGCTCTCAGGGTCCTTTCCTCAGTCCCTTCGGGCAGCACGATACGCTGTTTGTCCGCCTTTGCCCTTGCTACGATTGTCTGTATCAAATCAGTCATTTTTACGTGTCATTTTTATTATAATGGAATCGGAACGTTTGTTTCGAGCCACAAAAATATTAAAATGCAATGTATGGATGGCAAAATATTTCGACTATTTTCGTCCCGTCGGGTCGATTTTCGGTTATTTAACTATAACTTTTCACGTCCTGCTCGCCGGAGAGGATTTGCTGGAGCTGCTCGGCGGACAGGGGTCTGGTGATTATTCCACTGTGCGCCACCGTAATAGTACCCCGCTCTTCGGAGACGATGATGACAATGGCGTCCGTCTCTTTCGACATGCCCAGCCCGGAACGGTGACGCAACCCCATCTCCCTGGGGATGCCGGCATTCTGCGCGACGGGCAGGATACAGGCGGCCGCCTTGATCCGGTTTTTGACGATAATCATGGCGCCGTCGTGCAGCGGACTGTTCTTGAAGAAGATGTTTTCGATCAGACGGGCGTTCACTTCCGCCGAAAACATTTCGCCGGTATGGATATAGGCCGTCAGGTCCATTTCCTTCTGAATGGCGATCAGGGCGCCGGTTT
>JAISWC010000162.1 GCA_031271245.1 Tannerella sp.
TTTTTGTTTGTTCCATGCAATATTTGGACGGATACTGCATTTTTCATCTGTTTATTCATCTGTTTTCTTTCTACAAAAAAAGTTATCGGCACAAAGGTATGCAAAAAGCAAATACAAAAACGTTATTTATTCATAAAAAGTCGTATCTGAAATCATTGTAACACAAAGACCCGGAGGACACGGAGATTTGTTGTCGGCGGAAATGTTATTCGCCAAATTTTTCGACCGCCCGGATAAACCGTTCCAGTTCTCCGCTGCTGTGTGCGACGGACAGGAAGCTGGCCTCGAACTGCGAGGGTGACAGGTAAAAGCCCCGCTCGAGCATGTACCGGAAAAACAGGCCAAAACGCCGGGTATCCGCCTGCTTCACGTCGTCGAACGACGCGGGCGGCCGCGCCGTGAAAAACAGCGTGAACATGCTGCCGGCATGGGCCAGTGTGATGCCTTTCCCGCGGATGGCGGCCGACAGACCGGTATAGAACTCCCCGGCCGTTGTTTCCAGCCGTTCGTGGTACGGGTGTTGACTCAGTGTTTCCAGCGTAGCCAGTCCGGCGGTCATGGCCACCGGGTTGCCGGAGAGCGTGCCCGCCTGGTAGACGGGGCCGTCGGGCGCCAGCAAGTCCATGATCTCCGCCCGGCCGCCGAAAGCTGCCGCCGGGAATCCGCCGCCCAGGATTTTTCCCAGGGTCGTCAGATCCGGACGGAGGCCGGTCTGTCCCTGTACGCCGCCCATCGTCAGGCGGAAGCCGGTGATCACCTCGTCAAAGATGAGTAGCGACCCGTGCCGGGCGGTCAGCTCCCGCAGGCGACGGAGAAGGTCGGCGCGAGGCAGTACCACGCCCATGTTGGCCGGAACCGGTTCGACGATGACGGCGGCTATGGAGGCGCCTTTTTCCCGAAACAGCCGTTCGAGGGCGTCGACGTCGTTGAAGGGCACGCTGACCGTACATGCCGTGAAGGCATCCGGTACGCCGGCCGACGACGAGGCGGCCAGCACGGACACGCCCGAACCGGCGGATACCAGCAGGTGGTCGGCATGGCCGTGGTAGCATCCGTCGAATTTCACAACCAGGTCGCGTCCCGTGAATCCGCGTGCAAGGCGTATGGCGCTCATCACGGCCTCGGTGCCGGAACTGACGAAACGAACTTTTTCCATCGAAGGAACGTACCGGTTGACGGTTCGCGCCAGGGCGGTCTCAGGGAGCGACGGGATGCCGTAGCTCGTGCCGCGGCGGAGCGCCGCGCGGACGGCACGGTTTACGGACGGATGCCCGTGGCCGAGGAGGAAGACGCCCCACGAGAGGCAGAAGTCCGTGAAACGGTTGCCGTCCACGTCCGTCAGCGTCGTGCCCTGCGCTTTCCGGACAAACAGCGGCGGCGTCTCCACGCTTCTCAGGGCGCGTACCGGGCTGTTGACGCCTCCCGGCAGATAGCGCCGGGCTTCTTCGCCGGCCTTTACGGAATGAATCCGCTGCATGAAGAATTGAGAATGGAGAATGGAGAATGGAGAATGGGAGCGGAGCCAACGCATTACAGCTGCGGCATGTCGAAACGCCTTCATTCTCCATTCTCCATTCTCAATTCTCCATTCTCCGTAGCGGGTTTCCCATTCCCTGTATTTATCTATTTCTTCTGCAATCAGGCGTTCGGCTTTCGCTATTTCGCCGCTACGCAGTTGCAGATTCGCTTTCGCAAACCGTTCGATCTGCTCCAGGTCAAACAGCGTCACACCCTTGCGCGCGGCCAGCGCAGGCTCCACGTCGCGGGGAAAGGCGAGGTCGAAAATCAGTATCTCCCTGCCGTCCGGCAGGTCGCGGTCGTGGACAATCGTGTGGGGAGCCGACGTGGCGCATATCAGCACGTCGGCGAGGTCGAGCATCCGCCGTTTTTCGTGCAGCGGGACGGCAACGGCGCCGTATCGGGCGGCCAGCGCTTCCGCGCGGTCGAGATGCCGGTTCGAGAGGAAAACGGTGACCGACTGCCGGTCGGTCAGGAATTTCAGGATGTCTTCGGTCAACTTGTTCACGCCGATGATGCCGACCACCTTCCGGCTCAAATCCGGGTATGTTTTCTTCAGGATGTCGACCGTCACCTGACTGTGCGAGACGGCGCCTTCGGCAATCTTCGTTTCGGTGCGTACCCGCTTGCCGGTGTGAATGGCCGTTTGAAAGAGGCGGTGCATTTGGGCGGAGAGCCTGTAAACGGCGCAGGCTTCGCGGTAGGCATTTTTCAGCTGTCCCTGGATGGCGCGTTCGCCGGGCAGGCCCGATTCCAGTCCGGCCGCCACGCGGTAGAGGTGGCGGAGGATGGCGTCGGATACGGCGCCTTCACCCCAGTAGCGCTCCACCCGGTTACAGGTCTTGAGCAGCACCTGCGGCTGCGTATCCCGGGCCGACAGCGTGGCGGCGAACTGTTCCCGTTCCGCCAGCGAATAGCGCGTATGGTCGATGCGTGTACAGTGTATCATTTGAGTGGTATAATGCCTTCTTCCACCAGTGTTTTGATTCGGTCGCGGATGCGAATGGACCGGCGGACGTCTTTCGCATCGGACGAGACGGCGACGGTTACGTTTCCGTCCCTGTAAATGGCCGGCGAAATGAAATCGCACAGCGCCGGGTCGTCGCAGACGCAGGCCAGGATGCCGCAGCGTTCACATTCGGCCTTGACGGCGACATTCAGTTCCCGGTCGCCGGTACAGATATAGACCAGAAAGGCGCCGTCCAGATCCGACGAGTCATAACTCTTGCATACCCGCTCGAAGGGAACGGCGGCAAATCCCGGGTCAAACTCCGGCGCAATGACCCTGGCCACCTGCGTAAACCGGCTCAGCAGAACCGCCTTGTGAAGCGCCACCCGGCCCACGCCAATCAGGACAATCGCTTTGCCGTCAATACGTATGGATACAGGCATGAACATGATAATTCAATGATTAATTGTTAATTATTAATGATATTGCTCCTTCCGGAACCCGGACGATCGGAATGCCCTGTTTCAGGATAATTCATCAATTCATCGTTCATCATTCATCATTATTAATTACTGATTCAAGTGCAGTCCACATTCCCGGTGTTCGGGGTTTTCCCACCACCAGCGTCCGGCGCGGACGTCTTCGCCTGGTTTCACCGTGCGGGTGCAGGGCTGGCAGCCGACGCTGGGGTAGCCCTGCCGGTGCAGGCCGCTGTACGGCACGTTGTGGCTCCGGAGGTAGTCCCACACGTCCGTCTCCGACCAGTACGCCAGCGGATTGAGCTTTATCAGGCCATGGGCGGTGTCCCACTCGACCGTCTGCACACCGGTGCGTGTCACGGACTGTTCCCGCCGGAGACCACATATCCAGACGTCAAGGGTGGACAGAGTGCGCACGAGCGGCTCGATTTTCCGCACCCGGCAGCACGCCTTCCGCAACGTCACGCTCTCGTAAAAACCGTTCACGCCGTGCTGTTTCACGTAGTCCTCGACCGGCGCGTGCTGCGGAAAGCAGACCTCCAGCCGGACGCCGTAGTGCAGATTTGTGCGGTCAATCAGCGAGTAGGTTTCGGGAAACAGCCGTCCGGTGTCGATGGTGAAAATACGGGCGTTACAGTCGATTTTCAGTATCATGTCCGTCAAGACCTGATCTTCCGGCCCCATGCTCGACGCCAGCGCGATGCGTCCGCGCCAGGCGTCGAGAAACCACGACAGCACGTCCGGCGCCGGACGACCGTCGAAACGTTCGTTCAGCTGTTTGACTTCTTCCGCCTTTTTCATGAAAACAGTTTCGTTAGATGGCATACGTCCGGTCTTCCAGCTGTTCGACAATCATGCCGGCGCCGACGGTCTCGAACGTCGCTTCGTCGATCAGCACCAGACTGCCCGTGACACGGTTCCGTTCGTAGAGGTCGTACTTCAGGGGCCGGGACGTTTTGATGGCGATGTGCGCAATGTCATTCGCCCGGACGGTCTTGTCGTCGAGGATGTTTTCGAGCGTGTTGACATTCACCTTGAAATAGACGTCCCTGACAATACCGAACAGTTCATCCGTCGTATGGCGGAGGATGTATTTGGCGCCGATGCTGAGCGGACGGCGGTTGAGCCAGCAGACCAGCAGCGAGACATGCGCACTGACCGCGGGCAGTTCGTCGCTGTGGACAATCATATCCCCCCGACCGACGTCCACGTCGTCGTTGAGCCGGATGGCGACCGACTGCGGCGATACGGCTTCGTCCAGCGAATGTCCGGCCTCGTCGATGGCCTTGACCGTCGACTGCGTAAAGGAAGGGAGGATGGTGACGGCGTCGCCCGTGCGGAACGTCCCGGAGGCGATCCGTCCGGCATACGCCCGGTAGTCGTGGAAGTGGTCGTTTTGCGGCCGGATGACGTACTGCACCGGGAAACGCGCCGGCAGCCGGTCGAGCGTCTCGCGGAGCGGAAGCGTCTCAAGCAGGTGCAACAGGGTTTTGCCGGTGTACCAGGTCATGCGTTCCGACGGTTTCACCACGTTGTCGCCGTCGAGGGCCGAGATGGGCAGATAGTGCACATGCTTCAGATTCAGCCTGTCGGTTATCGTTTGACAGTCGGCCTTCACGCGGTTGAAAACGTCTTCCGAGTAATCGACCAGATCCATCTTGTTGACGGCGACGATCACGTGCGGCAACTGCAACAGCGAGGCGATGCAGGCATGACGTCTGGTTTGTTCGGTGATGCCGTTACGTGCGTCGACGAGGATGACGGCGGCGTCGGCCGTCGAGGCGCCGGTGACCATGTTGCGCGTATACTCGATGTGCCCCGGCGTGTCGGCGATGATAAACTTGCGCCTGGGCGTGGCGAAATACCGGTAGGCCACGTCGATAGTGATGCCCTGTTCGCGTTCGGCGCGCAGGCCGTCGGTCAGCAGGGCGAGGTTGACGGCGCCGTTGCCCGTTCGTTCGCTGGCGACCCTGACGGCTTCGAGTTGGTCTTCGAAGATGGACTTGCTGTCGTAAAGCAGCCGGCCAATCAGCGTACTCTTGCCGTCGTCCACACTGCCGGCCGTCGTGAAGCGCAGCAGTTCCATGTCCAAATATCCGTTCATGAATTTAATAGTTGATAGTTAGTAGTTAGTAGGGGAAAGTGCATCGGCACAACGCGGTTGCAGTACTTTCGCATCGCTCCATTCTCCATTCAAAAAGTACTTTCGCATCGCTTCATTCTCCATTCTCAATTCTCCATTCTCCATTCAAAAGTATCCTGTTTTTTTGCGGTCTTCCATGGCGGCGTCGGAGCGTTTGTCGTCCGACCGTCCGCCGCGTTCGGTGACGCGCGACGCGGCAATCTCGTTCACGATGTCTTCCAGCGTATGCGCTTCGGAGACGGTCAGGCCGGTGCAGGTGACGTCGCCGATAGTACGGCAGCGAACCCGTTTCCGTACCGTCTGTTCGTTTGGCTTGAGCTTCATGAACGGGTACCAGGCCAGCCAGATGCCGTCGCGTTCGAAAACGTCGCGTTCGTGCGTGTAATACAGGTTGGGCAGTTCGATACGTTCCTGCAGGATGTACTGCCAGATGTCCATCTCCGTCCAGTTGCTCAGCGGGAAGACGCGGAAATGCTCGCCCGGCTGTTTCCTGCCGTTGAAGATATTCCACAGTTCGGGACGCTGGTTCTTGGGGTCCCACTGTCCGAACTCGTCGCGGTGAGAAAAGAAACGTTCCTTGGCGCGCGCCTTTTCCTCGTCGCGCCGGGCGCCGCCCAGCGCCGCGTCGAAGCGGTACTTTTCGAGTGCGTCCAGCAGGGTGACGGTTTGCAGTTTGTTGCGGCTGGCGCCGTATCCGGTTTCTTCCGCAACGCGCCCGGCGTCGATGGACTCCTGGACGGAACCGACAATCAGTCGCACGCCCAGCCGTTGTACCAGGTCGTCGCGGAAAACGAGCGTTTCTTCAAAATTGTGTCCCGTGTCGATGTGCAGAAACGGAAACGGAATGGCCGCCGGATAAAACGCCCTGGCCGCCAGATGCGCCATGACAATGGAATCCTTCCCGCCGGAAAACAACAGCACGGGACGCTCAAACTGCGCCGCCACCTCGCGGATGACGTAGACGGATTCCGATTCCAGTTCTTTCAGATGGGTAAGCCTGTTCATAAATCTTTAAGTCTTAAATTCTTCAAGTTTTTCGCATAATAGGAAATAATGAAATTTGCGCCGGCGCGTTTGATGGCAGTCAGGCTTTCGAAGAAGATACGCTGTTCGTCGAAGAAGCCGGCTTTGGAGCCGTGCCTGAGCATGGCATATTCGCCCGAGACCTGATAGGCGACAAGCGGATGGCCGGGGAAACGGACTGCCGCCCGCTGCACCATGTCCAGGTACGCCATGGCAGGCTTGACCATAATCCAGTCCGCACCCTCTTCGATGTCGGCTGCGATTTCGTCCAGTCCCTGATCGACCGTGCGGAAGTCCATCTGGTACGTCCTGCGGTCGCCGAAGGCAGGCGCCGAGCCGGCCGCGTCGCGAAACGGGCCGTAAAAGGCCGAAGCATACTTGGCCGAGTAACCCAGGATACGGGTCGGGAGACCGGCGCGGTCGAGACGCTCCCGGATGGCCTGCACCTGTCCGTCCATCATGGCCGACGGCGCGACGAAATCGGCACCCGCCGCCGCATGTTGATACGCCATTTCGGCCAGCAGCGGCAGTGTCGCGTCGTTGTCCACGTCGTGCTGTCGGATCAGTCCGCAATGGCCGTGCGACGTGTATTCGCACAGGCAGACGTCCGTAAAGACCGTCACCTGCGGGAAATGCCGCTTGAGGGCGCGTACCGCCCGGCAAATGACGCTGTCGGGCGAAGTGCCCTCGCTGCCGCGTTCGTCTTTCCGCGCGTAGGCAATCACGCCGAAAAGCAGTACCTTGTCGATGCCCGATGCACTCAGCGTGGCGACGTCTTCCAGCAGTCTGTCCACCGACAGGCGGTAAATGCCGTCCATCGAAACAATTTCCTGCCGGACGCCTTCACCCTCCGTCACAAAGTACGGGCAGATGAAATCGGCGGCCGAGAGGCTTACTTCGGCGTGGCGGTCGCGCACCTCCTGTGTGGTTCTGTATGTTCTAAACCGTTTCATACAATTCGGATTTCAGTTTATCTCCGGTCGTCTTTCCTCTGGCCACCAGCTGCACGCCCGACGGAAGAGCGCCGTAGAGCCGGATGAAAGCGTCAACCCCCGAAGGCGAGGTGAATATAATCTTTGCAAAACGTGACAGGTCGGTTCGCTTTGCACAGGCGTTCACCCGGTTACGGTAAACCGGCAGGTCCGTCACGTCGTGCCCCAGTCCCTCCAGCGCCTCCGAAAGGTATCTCAGTCCCCTGTCCGATCGGGGCAGGAGGATACGCTGAGCGGTCAGGCCCGTCGCCGCAAAAGCGTGAACCAGTCCCTCCGCCGATTCGGTTTCGGGCTGGAGGTCGGGAAAAATGCCGCGCCCGTGAAGTTCGGACGATGTCGTCTTTCCGACCGACGCCACCCGCAGGCCGGCCAGTGCGCGGAGGTCGACGCACCGTTCGCGGCAGATTTCGAAGAAAGCCTGTACGCCGTAGCGACTGGTGAAGATCAGCCAGTCGAACGACCGGATGGCGTCCAGTGCGGCCTCCAGCGACCGGTTTCGGGGCATCTTTTCGATTTGAATCAGGGGCGTATGCGTGAGGTTCGTGTAACGGGCATATTCCTGCGCGGAAGTACCGGTCACCAGTACCGGCTGTTTGCGCCATTCGCCGTTTCCGAAGGCGACGACCTCGCCAATGAGGACGAGTATGGGTGTCGGATAACGCATGACTGAATACTGCAACTCTTTCAGCGAAGAATAAAACACCTGCTGTCCGGGCAGCGAAACATTGCATACCAGCGCGGCCGGCAGGTCTTCCCTCCGTCCGGCGGCAATCAGTTTCGCGGCAATGGCGGCCACATGCGTGCCGCCCATGTAATAGACCAGCGTGTCGGCATCGGGGACGGGCGCGTCCGCACCCGCATGTCCGGTGACGAAGGCGACGGACGACGCCATCCCGCGATGCGTCAGCGGGATGTGCGTGCAGGCGGCCAGCGCTATGCCCGCCGAGATGCCCGGAATGACGGCGACCTCTATCAGACGGCTTTGCAGGAAGTCGATTTCTTCCCGTCCGTGCGCGAAAATCATCGGGTCGCCGCCCTTGAGCCTGACCGTGTTTTTGCCGGAGACGGCCGCGCGGTAGAGTTGTTCGTTGATTTCGTCCTGACGGAAACGGTGCGCGCCTTTTCGCTTGCCGACGCAGACCTTCTCGCCCGGGTAGCGGGACAGAAAGGAGGGATCGGTCAGGTCGTCGTAAAAAATCATGTCCGCCTGCGCCAGCGCCCTGTCGCCGCCCAGGGTCAGCAGGTCGGAATGGCCGGGGCCGAAGCCGACCAGCGTGACCTTTCCGTAACGGGAACGGCGAATGTCGCACGCGGCAAACAACGCCCTGACCTCCGGACGGTCTTTTCGTCCGACGATGGCCAGGTGTCCCTGCAGAGGATGCGTCCGGAAGGGCAGGATTTCGGCAATCCGGTCATCCAGTCCCAGCCGTTTCAGAGCGCAGGCGGCCACGACGAGCGCGTCGACATGGCCGCTGTTCACCTGCGCAATGCGCTCGCCGATGGAGCCGCGAATGCTTACGATTTCCAAATCTGGACGGCGTTGCAGCAGTTCGTTCCTGCGCGCCGCGGAACTCGTCCCCACACGGGCGCCCTGCGGCAGCCCGTCCAGCGGCAGATGACCTCTGCTTACCAGTGCGTCGGTTTGGTCAGCCGCTTTCAGCAGGGCGCAGACTTCCAGTTCCGAAGGAAGGGGATAGGGGAGATCTTTGGCGGAATGGACGGCTACATCGGCGCTATTTCCGGTTAACCGTTCATCCAGTTCGCGGGTAAAGAAATCGGGTATCCGTTCCGCCTCCCCGTCGAGCAATGAGATTTGCCTGTTTTTGTCGCCGAACGATTCGAGCGTCTCCAGCCGGTAACGTACCTCCGGG
>JAISWC010000279.1 GCA_031271245.1 Tannerella sp.
GGTTGTCGCGGTTGTTTCCGAACTGCTGCCGCAGACGGCACAGCGTGAACCACCGGGTATAGACGTCGAGAAAAAGCGCGTCGCGCGTTTCGCGAAACTGTTCGTAAGCCATTTTCGCCATGTGCTGCGCCTCCGTGCGGGCGGCCTTCCGCGTGCCGAACCACGGAAACATTTGCATCAGCCTGATGTCGGCCACCTGCCGTCCCTCGACCAGCTCCATCGGCTGGAGGAAGAAACCCAGTTCCAGCTGCGGGTTTTCCAGCGCGCCCGCCTGCGGCACCCGCTGCAGGGCGGCCTGATAGGCCGCAAAATCCGCCCGGACTCCCGGATTGTTTCGCGCCGCCATCTCCAGATAGTGATCCAGGGAATCGGTCTGGGCAACAGACGCGGACAGCGAACACCGGAGGGCGACGATAAACAGAATCATTGTCTTGTATCGTTTCATAATCATTTAATCTTAATTTATTTCCACAAAGCCCACAAAGCAGTTTCTTTGTGTTCTTTGCTGCTTTTTGGGCATATATTGTTTATGTCTTTTTCTTCCCCGGAACATCCGAGACAGTAAAAAACGTGTTTTTTTCTTTCCTGACCCGGTCGAGGCGGAAAAAACGTGTTTTTTCTCTCCCGATGCTGCCGGACAGTGTAAACCGTGCATTCATTCTCCATCCTCCCTTCTTTGTTTTCCGTTCTTTATTGCGTGTTCGCGCCACCAGCATTGCAGTACGGGCACGATAAACATCGTCATGCACTGAATCAACATGCCGCCAAAGGTGGGGATGGCCATCGGCACCATGATGTCGGCGCCCTTGCCGGTGGAGGTCAGTACGGGTAGCAGGGCAATCAGCGTGGTGGCGGTGGTCATGGCGGCCGGCCGTACCCGCTTCAGGCCGGCCTGTACGACGGTTTCGCGGATGGCCTCGCGGGTTTGGGGGTTACGTTCGCGAAAGAGGTCGTGGATGTAGGTGCCCATCAGTACGCCGTCGTCGGTGGCGATGCCGAACAGGGCGATGAAGCCGACCCAGACGGCGATGCTCAGATTGACGGGGTGCATCTGGAAGAGGTCGCGCACGCTTTCGCCGCCGGCGGAAAAGTTCATGAACCAGGGCTGCCCGTAGAGCCACAGCAGGATGAATCCGCCGGCGAAGGCGACGAATACACCGGAAAAGTGTATCAGCGAAGCCGTCACGGTGCGGAACTGAAAGTAAAGCACCAGCAGGATGGAGAGCAGACAGAGCGGTATGACGACGAGCAGACGCCGGGTGGCGCGCTGCTGCTGTTCGTAGTTGCCCGCAAACCGGTAGGACACGCCCGCGGAGAGCGACAGTTCGCCCGTACGGATTTTTTCCTTCAGCAGTCGGTCGGCCTCCTGTACGACGTCCACTTCCGCCCTGCCGGACAGTTTGTCGAAAATCACGTATCCCGTCAGGAAGGTATTTTCGCTCAGAATCATCTGCGCACCGCGGGTATATTCGATGTCGGCCACTTCGCCCAGCGGAATCTGAACGCCGGTGGCCGCGGGAATCAGGATATGCGCGAGGGCTTCGGGACTGTCGCGCAGTTCGCGGGGATAGCGCAGGCGGACGGGGAAGCGTTCGCGTCCTTCGACGGTTGTGGTCAGCGTCATGCCGCCCACGGCCGCTTCAATGACTTCCTGCAGGTCGGCGACGCTTATCCCGTAGCGCGCCATGTTCCGCCTGTTCAGCCGGATTTCGATGTACGGCGCTCCGACGGCGCGGTCGTAGAACACCGTGGAGGGCAGGATGGAGGGCGCCTCCTTCAGCGCCGCTTCGATGGCTCTGCCAGCCTGCTCGATACTTTCGAGGTCGGGGCCTGAGACTTTCAATCCCATCGGCGCGCGCATCCCGGTCGAGAGCATCACCAGCCGCGCCTCGATGGGCTGTAGCCTGGGCGAGGAAGTGAGTCCGGGCATGTGCGCGACGTTGACGATTTCCTGCCAGATGTCGTCTGTGTTTTTAATCTGCGGTCGCCACTGGCGGAAATAGTCGCCGCGGCGGTCGGGGATCAGGCTGTCGGCGGGAATCAGGCGGAAGCCGTTGGCGGGACGGTACGCCGTGCCGTTTCGCAGCAGGAAGGCGCCCTTCGAGTCGGTTTTGAAGCGCATCCGGCGACCGTCTTCGTCCAGGAGATATTCGGGACGATAGTTGATCGTATTCTCGAACATCTGCACGGGCGCGGGGTCGAGGGCGGAGTTGACGCGCCCCCATTTGCCCACGGTTATTTCGACTTCGGGGATGGCGCCGATGCGCTTGTCCACCGCTTCGATGAGTTGCAGGTTCTGTTCGATGCCGGTGTGCGGCATACTGGTGGGCATGAGCAGGAACGACCCTTCGTCGAGGCTGGGCATAAATTCCTTCCCCATTCCCTGCCAGATCCATATCCCGAAAGCCAGCGTGACGGCAGGCAGCAGCATGAATTTCCAGCGATTGGCGAGACACCAGCGCAGAATGCGTTCATAGAAGACAACCAGCGCCCACAAAACGGCCAGAATCGAACCGATGGCGAGGACGACGAACACGAGGTTCAGCGGAAAGCCTGCCCCCGTGCCGGCCGGAAGCCATTCGGAAGTAAGGTACAGGACGGCCGCAATCAGTACCGCCACGGTGACGGTTGCGCGGCTGCCTTTCGGGAACCTGAAAATCTTCCGCCTTTTCAACGCTTTGGGCATCCGGAGGGAAAAGACGTAATAGGCAATCGCCGGAAGCAGGGTGATGCCGAGCAGGAAGGCCGAGACGAGCGCAAAAGTCTTGGTGTATGCCAGCGGCCTGAACAGTTTTCCTTCCTGCGCCTGCATGGCAAAGACGGGCAGGAAACTGATGACGGTCGTCAACATGCCGGTGGTCAGTGCGCCGGAGACTTCCCTGACGCCTCCGTAAATCAAGTCGGCGAGCGCCTTCCCGACAGGCCGGGTTGCGCAGGCGTCCAGCCGTTTGACAATGTTCTCCACTATCACCACCCCGACGTCCACCATGACGCCGATGGCAATGGCGATGCCCGACAGCGCGACGATGTTGGCATCCACCTGCGTGCAGCGCATGATGATAAAGGCTGCAAGGACGGCAATCGGAAGCAGGCACGAGATACTGGCCGAAGCCCGCAGGTTGAAAACAAGCACGATGACCACAATGATGCAAATCAGTATTTCGTGCGTGAGCGCCGTTTCGAGCGTGCCGATGGTTTCGCGTATCAGTCCCGAACGGTCGTAGAAGGGCACGACCGTCACTTTCGACACGCTCCCGTCCGGCAGCGTTTTCTGCGGCAGTCCCGCCGACATTTCCCCGATTTTCGCCTTTACCCGGTTGATGACTTCCATCGGATTGGAGCCGTAACGCGCCACAACCACGCCACCCACGGCTTCCACACCTTCCCTGTCCAGTCCGCCGCGCCGCGTGGCCGGGCCGAAGTGAACCCTCGCCACGTCCCCGATCCGCACGGGAATGCCTTCGCGCACGGTGACAACGGCTTCTTCCAGGTCGGACAGGTTTTTGATGTAGCCCAGTCCCCGCACCAGGTATTCGACCTTGTTCACTTCGACGGTCTCGGCGCCGACGTCGAGATTGCTTTTCCGCACGGCGTTCATCACGTCCATCACCGAGACACTGTATGCCCGCATCGCGTCGGGACTGATTTCCACCTGATATTCCCTGACAAAGCCGCCCACCGACGCGACTTCCGACACGCCGGCCGCCGTCGAAAGCGCATACTTGACGTAAAAGTCCTGTACGGTACGCAACTCGTCGGGATTCCATCCGCCGGCAGGCTGTCCCGTTTCGGGATTCCGCCCTTCGAGGGTGTACCAGAAGACTTGTCCGAGCGCCGTCGCATCAGGCCCCAGCGCCGGCTGCACGCCTTCGGGCAGCATCCCGGCCGGCAGGGAGTTGAGTTTTTCCAGTATCCGCGAACGGCTCCAGTAAAACTCCACGTCGTCGTCGAAAATGACGTAGATGAACGACATGCCGAACATGGACGAACTGCGGATCGTCTTCACGCCGGGAATGCCGAGCAGCGACGTGGTGAGCGGATAGGTCACCTGCTCCTGAATGTCTTTGGGCGAGCGTCCCATCCATTCCGCAGCCACGATCTGCTGGTTCTCGCCGATGTCGGGAATGGCATCCACGGGGACGGGGTCGCCGGGCAGCAGTCCCCCGTGCCAGTTGAAGGGCGCCACCGCGATGCCCCACACAATCACCGCGCCAAGCAACAGCAGCATGACCGGCCTGTTTTCCAAACAATATGCTATAATTCTGTTCAACATAATTTTATTCAATGATCCAATGATTCAAAAATTCAATGATTCAACCGTTCAAAGATTCCGGGGGTTCCCGGTAGGAACGCCCGTACGTCGATGAACCTGTTTAAAAAATGGGGAGTAATCCGCAGCGAAAATCCCTTTTCACCTGCGGGAAATGAATCAAATGCGGAGCGTGCAAAGAAGGGCAAGCAGATTGGTGCCGCTTGCGGCCGGCGTGTCCGGCGGAGAGTGGTGTTGAATCGGCGGAGCATCGTT
>JAISWC010000308.1 GCA_031271245.1 Tannerella sp.
CTGCCGGGATACCGCTTCTCCCTGTTCAAACGCTTTCGCGTGTGTGTGGAAAACGGTTCCTTCTACCGGCACAAGTAACATCAGAAGGCAAAAACATTTCCATTTTGCCTGTTTCCATGAATAAAAACATTTGCTTTTCATTAAATCTCTTTTCATTGTAATTGTATCACGTTATTAAATGACTATAGTTTGTTTCTGTTTCTACGAAACAGTTTGCAAACATAACAAAATATTTTGGATAACCGCCAAACATTTGAATAAAGATTATGTTACAGGCGACAGTTAAAGGTAGCCATTGGAGAAAAAACAAAGTAATTGAAGCATTGAAGAGCCGTCCGGCAGCAAAACAAAATGAGTGATGAGCGATAAGCGTTGGCATAAGGATCGGTGCGACCATCTGAAAATCAGTGGTTATTCGACAAAAGCCAGTCAATAACATTTATTTTGGGGATGCCGTTGTGATACGTTACCGGCTCTACATCGATTGTTATCAAAACCCGTCTGTTGAATTAACCAAGGTTTTGAATTTCCAAAAGTTTGGTCTGCAAAGATATTGTTTTTTCGAGCAACAAACCAAATGAGCGCCTTTCAACCGCGTCGCTGATACAAAAACGGGGATTCCATGCTAAAAAGATGAAATCCCCGTTTTCCGTTTCAATCCTCTATCGTTCAATCCTCTATCGCAAGGCGCGAACCGCTGTAGTCAATAGACACGATGTCCGCTGCCAGACGCAGGGTCAGCGTCTGGTCGGAGGTGTCAAACGTGCCTGTAACGGTTAGGGGGAGATTACCCAAAGCCGCTAAAACCACTTCTCCACTCAATGTGTACGTATTGGCCGTTTCGCCCGGCGCAACCGCCAGCGCTTCGCTGACAAGGGTCATCGGGCCCATGCCGGGTATCTCCGCTTCAATGGTGAACTTGACGACCTCTGCTTCTCCGTCGATTACTTCCAGTTTCACCGGCGTGTTGGGCAGCGACTCGTTCATCGCACCCGACAGCTTAGCCACGCCGAGGTAGTTGCCTGCCACGATTTCGGCATACGATGCCGGCGGCGGTTCTTCTTCCACTTTTGCAGCTGTCACTTCGATGGTGACAAAGTCCGAAGCCAGTTGCACCACCAGCGTATGTTCGGTTACATTCACCGTGCCTGTGACGCTGAATTCGCCAAGTGCTGCGGCTGCCGTACCACTCAGTGCAAAGATATTGGCTTCCGTGCCTTCCGATACCTTAATGGCGTCGCCGGCAACCGTCACTTCGCCCAGGGTTGGCACGTCGGCCGTCAAATTGATTTTCACCGTTTCGTTGTCGACTCGCTCCAGGGCAATCTTCACGTCGTTTAAATCCGCTTCCATCAGGCCCGTCAGTTTGGCCGAGCCGAGGTAGTTTCCTTCTACAAGCGCGGCGTAATTCGACGGATCAAAGCCCGGCGGCATGGCCTCCAGGTTGATGTTGATAACGCCGTTGACTTCGGCCAGTGTCAGCGTCAGCGTGTGAGTGAGCGTGTTGAACGTTCCCGCGACATTCAGTTCGAATCCCGGCGGCAATGGCAGAGAGGCTTTGCCGCTGAATACACAGGTCTCCGGCTGCAAACCTGCGGCAACGGTAATATCTTCGCCAGAAATACCGATGACACCCAAGCCAGGCGCTTCGCCTGTGATGGCCAGGTTCACCTTGCTACTGCCTGTGCGCGCCAGCGTCACCTGCACGTTGGAAAGGTCGACCGACATCATGCCCGTCACCTGTGCACTGCCGACATAGTCGCCGGCCACAAGCGCTCCGTAGTCCGTCGGCGTACCCGGCGTGGCATCCACATGGATGCTGAGGCCATCCGCCGTCAGGTCCAGAGTCAGCGTCTTGCCGGTCGCCGAATACTTGCCCGAGATGTCGAGCGGGAAGTTTAGGGGAGCCTGTAGCGATGCCGTACGACCCTTGAACGCATACGTATCCGGTTCGCCGCTGACCGGTGACACGGTCACCTGATCGCCCGTAATCGTCAACTCGCCCATCCCCGGTACCTCTGCGACGAGCGTCAGTTTCACCTGTGCCTCTTCACCCGCAACGCGCTCCATCTTCACCTGCACGCCGGAAAGGTCGACATTGAGAGCGCCTCTGACTTCCGCCGTACCGCTGTAGTTGCCAACCACAAACTTGGCGTATTCCGATGAATTGACTTTCACCGTAATCTCGTCGCTGACGACGATTCCTGTTTTGTTGGTCGCAAAAATCCGTGTCGTTCCCGAGGCTACGGCCTTCAGAATGGCCTTCCGAGGGTCCTGGCTTTCAATCGAAACGACCGTGTTGTCGTAGACCTCCCAGCGGATATCTTCCGTCGCATTATCGGGCGTAATCGCTGCCGTCAGTTCCATCGTTTCGCCGACTTCCATCGCGGGTATGGTGGACGGGGAAACGGTAATACCCGACACCGTCACTTCATTCTCATCGTTGCAACTCCATACACTTAACGCTGCAACAAACAATCCAAGCATTAAAAATTTCGTTTTCATGTTTCTTTCTTTTGTTGATTAAAATGGTTTATTTATTTGATTTATCACTGTATATCCAATGTAGCCGCCCCTGTGAGGTAGGTGACGGCGGGTTTGATTTCGAGCGTTTCGGTGGCTTCCGTAACGGAAGGAATCATTTCGCCCGACTGATTGAGCGCCTGTTTCAATCCCTTGCCGATTTTCACGTTCACCTGCCGCACGCCTTCGGGCGACCAGACCGCCCAGACACGCAGTCCGTCCGGCTGTTGCCAGCTCACTACGCAACATTCCTTCTGCTTCCATGCGACGGACGTGTCTATCACCGAACCTTCGGGAAAAAGTTTGCCTGCGGCAGCATACGCATAGTATGCCGGTTTCGGGCGTAGCCCCCTGTGAGTAAGTCCGAAATTATCCTCCCGGTCAAAAATGTTTTCTTCGGACGATTCAAACTCGTAACAGAAATAACGTTCGATACCGAACCGCAGCGAAAGAAGCAGCGTTTGCGCGATAAAAGCGGCCTGATTCTTTTCTTTCTCCGCCGCGTCTCCATAATAATAGACCGTACCGTCTTTCGTGCAGTAGTATACTTTGCCTCCCCCTCTCAGATAGCGCGTGAGATACGGGGTGACGGTCTGGCTGACGTGCAACGGGAAATTGTCGGTCGGCGGAAAAAACACGGCATCGTACGCCTCCGGGTGTACCCGCCGCAAATCCAAAAGCTGAAGGGAATCCAGCCGGAATCCGGACGGAAAGAGCGTCCGGATTTGTCCGGAGAAGGAGGCGTCGACCGGGAAATCGTCGTCGCAGACCAGGGCTACTTTCCAGTCCCTGCCGGTTTCCTTTTTAGCCTCGTGAAACGCTTCCTTGTCTCTGAATTCGACGCCGGTCATCGTGGAGATGCCTATTTCCGTGAACCAAATGTCTTTCTGTTCAATTCCATATTTCGTCATCAGTGCGCGCAGGTTGTCGATGTCTTCGCGAAACTGTTCGGTTGCTTCCCACGTATCCAGCCGCGGGCGGTAGGGATGAACGGCGAACTTGTCGAAAAACCGGCCGGAACCGGCGGCAAACGACTGCTCGATATATTCCGTCGGAATACCTGCCGTGCCGGCGTGAACGACCGTCACGTCGGGGTCAATTTCCTTGATTTTCCGGTAAGTCGCTTTCAGCAGTTGCGCATAACCGGCTGCGTCGTTGCGCCGGTCCCAGAAACGGGGATGCAGGTTCGGTTCATTCCAGATTTCCCAGTACCGCACTTTGCCTTTGTAGCGCGTAACCACCTTTTCCACATACGTTAACCATGCCTCCGGGTGTTCGTATGCCGGGTTTGCCCAGGAAACATTATATAATAACAGCCCCAAAAGCTGTAATCCCTCTTTCTCTGTTTCGGCTACCACCCGGTCGAAGGCGTCGAAATGCCATACGCCCTGCGGCCCTTCGATGCTACTCCACACAAAATCGGTACGCACCCACCGGATGCCCGCTGCCCGCAGCATCCGGAGATTCTCCGGCATCTGATTGTATTCCGCCCCTCCGTCGATGTGCATGGATACGCCAAACGGACACGCCGTCTGTGACGCGCCACCCACCGAGAAAAACAGGAATCCCGCAACGGCGAATAAGCCAACAATAGTCGTTTTCTTCATACTGATTTTTAGTTTCAGCCACAAATGTAAACTATTTTCTTTGGATACCATGCGACAGCTTCATTTTTTGTAATATTTTGACAGTCGGCACGCAGGAAAGATTTTATCCCAAAATGTCCGTTAGAAAATCAACAACCTGTTTTATTTATGCTTCGCGCGGTATGGTTTTATACATTGCCGCAAGACATCCACCCCTCGCCCGGAGAGGGAGGACTTCTTCACGGACAATGACCTTTTGGACGGGAAGTCAAAGACCTTTTGACTGCATCGCAATGTGCTTCATTACCTTGTTTAATACATGAATCGTATGGCAGGCAACGAATGCGGCCGTTTCGGTGCGCAAGCGGTTGGGGCCTAATGATACCGGCGTAAAGCCCGACTTCAGGGCCAGCGTGACTTCCTCCGGACTGAAATCTCCTTCCGGACCGATGAGAACCAGCGCATGTTCGCCTGCACGGTAAAGCTGATTTAAAAGCGGCTTGCACAGGTTGTCTCTTTCGCAGTACGCGATGAATTTGCGTCCGTCGAACGGTTGGCCGACAAACGTACGGAAGGGCGTCATTCCCGTCAGCACGGGCAGGAAAGCTTGCTGCGACTGTTTCATGGCGCTGACCGCGATCTTTTGCAGGCGGACGGTTTTCATTTCACGTCTTTCGGAAAAACGGCAATCCAGCAGCGTGATGGCGTGAATCCCGATTTCCGTCGCTTTTTCAACAAACCATTCCATCCGGTCTGCCTGTTTCGTTGGTGCCACGGCAATGTGTATCCGGCAAGTTACCGGCAACCCGGGCTGCCAGCGTTTCAATACCGTCAGTTCACACTGTTTGGGATGAGGCTGCCGAATCGTCGCCAGATAAAAAAAACCTTTCCCGTCGGTCAGGGTGATTTCGCTGCCTGCGGACAGGCGCAATACCCGCAACGCATGTGCTGCTTCGTCCTCGGGCAGTATCGGCAGGCCGGCTATCTCCGGAGCATAAAAAAGTGACACCGGCTTAAGCCTCCTCTTCCGTCTCGCGGCGTTGCAATTCTTCGCTGCACAGTTTGGCAAACTCGTAGTTCTCTTCCCGGATGGCCTGTTCCATGCGTTCCTTGATTTCATTTTTCTGCATGAGGTGCAACCATTCCTTCAGTTTTCCCCTGTCGCCCGACGTGCTCGGATTCTTTTTTCGCCGCACGGCCATTTCCACGTCGTCTTCTGCCGCTTCTTCAATCACGATTCCGCATTTTTGCATGATCGATTCCGACGTATAGATTTCACATCCCATACGCAATGCCACGGCCACGGCATCCGATGTGCGCGAATCAATCCGCTGTTCGCGTATCCCGTCCGAAAAAACCATTTCGGAAAAGTACACTCCCTCTTCAAATTTATAGATAAAAACTTCCTGCAGACGAATCCGGAATGCCTGGGTGAAGCGCGTGAACAAATCGTGCGTCAGGGGACGTTTCGGTTGCAGGCCCTCCAGCGCGATGGCAATCGACTGCGCTTCTGCAACGCCTACGATCACGGGCAACCGCCGCTGCCCGTTTTCCGACAGAATCAGCGCGTATGCGCCCGACTGTACCTGACTGTTAGTCAATCCCTGTACTCTTAAATGAACTTTCGTTTCCAAAACAAACACTCCCTATTTATTACTGATACGTTTCAATTCGTCTTCCACTTCATCCGCCGTCGCCGTCTTCAGGCGGATGTTTTTATGCCTGTCCAGCAGATAGAGCGCCGGCAGGGTGGTCATCCGGTAAAGTCCTTCGGTGTGGATAACAGCGCCCTTGTCGTAGCCGTTGATCCATGTGCGCGGCACATGTTCCGCCTGTTCTATCCACACGGCAGTATCGTCCTCCGGATAGACCGCCAGTACCCGGATACGTTTTGCTTCGATGAGCCGGTTGAGCCTTTTCGACCCATTCAGCCGTTCCATCAGCGCATGACAGTCTTCGCACGCCGGATCGTAGAAATAAAGCAGAATCCATTCGCTGCGAAGCGCGTAGAGCGTTCCCTGTTTACCGGAGGCCAGTGTATACGTAAAGTCGCTTGCCTTTTCCGGCGTTCCGGAAGCAGGCGACTGCGCCAGACATGCGCCGGCATACCATAAACACAAAATAATCACATATATACATCGCTCATTCATAGATTTTATCCTGTTTGTAAGCACAAAGATATGTAAAACAACTGAAAACGGTGACGCCTGATGACGGTTTTTTTGCCGGACACAGTGGCACAATGTCATCAAGTGAAGGAGTCGTCGGGAAATAATTATACTGCGCGCGGCATGTTTCGGAGATATGGATAAAAAAACAGACGAGAGATCATTTTCATCTCTCGTCTGTTTTCCGCTACCGGGGAGCCTTGCGGAAAAGAAGGGTTTGCCGGTAGCCTTCCGTTTCGCGACAATTTGAAATGACCCTAATAGAGTGGCTGTTTGGAGATTTCCGCTGCTACCGTTCACCGGCAGTTTACCTCCGGACAACCCCTAAAGTATCATTTTCTCTATCGGAATCACCAGGATTCCTTCTGCGCCAAGGCTTTTCAGTTGGCCGATGATTTCCCAGAAATGTTTTTCCGTAATCACGGACTGTACCGAAACCCAGCCTTCGTCGGCCAACGGCGTGACGGTCGGGCTTTTCATGCCGGGCAGCAGTTTCGTGATTTCCGCCAGTTGCGCCCTGGGGGCGTTCAGCAGCACGTATTTCCTGCCCGCGGCTTCCTGTACGGCGGCAAAACGAAACAACATCTTGTTCAGTACGTTCCGCTTCTCGGCCGACAAGGATTTGCCGGCAATCAGCAGCGCCTCGCTTTTCATCACGACTTCCACCT
>JAISWC010000336.1 GCA_031271245.1 Tannerella sp.
ACCTTGTTTTTTTTCCGGATGCCGGCCGTGTCTATGAGGTAGAAATTCAGTCCGAACTTGTTGTATTTCGTGTAGATGGAATCGCGCGTGGTGCCGGCGATGGGGGTCACGATGTGCCGTTCTTCGCCGATGAAGGCGTTAATCAGCGACGATTTCCCGACGTTCGGACGCCCGACGATGGCGATGCGCGGCAGTTCCTCTTCCGTCTCCTCGCTCTGCGTTCCGGGAAAGAGGGCGATCATCCGGTCCAGCAGGTCGCCCGAACAGGATCCGTTTATGGCCGACACGCAGAAGGGGTCGCCCAGCCCCAGACGGTAGAACTCGGCGGCCGAGGCGTGCAGGCTGTACGTATCGGCCTTGTTGGCCACCACAATCAGCGGTTTGGTTGTGCGGCGCAGGATGCGGGCCACGGCGTCGTCCAAGTCGGTCAGGCCGTTGACGACGTCGACGATAAACAGGATCAGGTCGGCCTCTTCGATGGCGATTTGTACCTGCCGGTTAATCTCTTCCTCGAAAATGTCTTCCGAGTTGACGACCCATCCGCCGGTGTCGATGAGGGAAAATTCCTGTCCGCACCATTCCACTTTTCCGTAATGGCGGTCGCGCGTGGTGCCCGCCTCCTCGTCCACAATGGCCTCCCGCGTCTGCGTCAGACGATTGAACAGGGTCGATTTCCCCACGTTCGGCCTCCCGACTATTGCTGCTACATTTCCCATATAATTCAATAATTCAATAATTAATCCGGCTGATATCCGAACGCCTTCAAGAGGTTGTCCCGGTTTCGCCAGTCTTTTTCTACCTTTACAAACAGCTCCAGAAAGATTTTCTTTCTGAAGAAACGTTCCAGGTCTTTCCGCGCCGTGGTGCCTGCTTTCTTCAGCGCCTGCCCCTGATGACCGATGAGGATGCCTTTCTGCGTTTCGCGCTCGACGACAATCACCGCCTTGATGTGAATGCGGGCGGGCGATTCGTCGAACAGTTCCACTACGACTTCCGTCGCATAGGGTACTTCCTTCTGGTAGTACAGCAGGATTTTCTCGCGGATTATCTCCGTCACGAAAAACCGCGCCGGACGGTCGGTCAGTGCGTCTTTTTCGAAATAGGGCGGCGAATCGGGCAACAGCGCCACAATCCGCTGCTTCAGCAGCTCGATGTTGAATTTCGACAGCGCCGAGAGAGGGATGATTTCGGCTTGCGGCAACCGGACATGCCACTGCTCTACCAGACGCTCCAGTGTCGGCTGGTCGGTCAGGTCAATTTTGTTAATCAGCAGCAGTACGGGACATTTGGCCTGCTGCACCCTGTGCAGGAAGGTTTCGTTCTTGTCCGTTTTCTCGACCGTGTCCGTGACGTAGAGCAGGACGTCCGCATCGTCCAGCGCCGATTCCGAAAAGCCGAGCATGGACTTTTGCAACTTGTAGTTTGGCCGGAGCACGCCCGGCGTGTCGGAATAGACGATCTGCATGTCGTCCGTGTTGACGATGCCGAGGATGCGGTGGCGCGTAGTCTGCGCCTTGGACGTGATAATGGAAATCCGCTCCCCGACGAGTTGATTCATCAGGGTGGATTTGCCGACATTCGGGTTGCCGATGATGTTGACGAACCCGGATTTATGCGTTCGCTCCGTCATACCCCCATTTCACGTAGTTTGCTCCCCAGGTAAACCCGGCGCCAAAGGCTGCAAGGATCAGGTTGTCGCCTTTTTTCAGTTGTTTCTCCCATTCCCACAGGCAAAGCGGAATCGTGCCGGAGCTGGTGTTGCCGTATTTCTGGATATTGATCATGACCTTCGCTATCGGTACTTCCAGTCGCCGGGCGGCCGCGTCGATGATGCGGAGATTGGCCTGGTGAGGTACAATCCAGTCGATATCATCCTTTGTCAGGCCGTTGCGTTCGACAATCTCGACCGCCACGTCGGCCATGTCCGAAACGGCACGCTTGAAGACGGTCTTCCCTTCCTGATAGACCGAATGTTCGTGGTTGTCGATGCTTTGGCAGGAAGGCATGTTGGCCGAGCCTCCCGCTTTCATGTGGAGGAACGGGAATCCGCTGCCGTCGGTTCGCAGGATGGTATCCATGACGCCCAGGGGTTCGGTCGTTGCTTCGAGCAGGATGGCTCCGCAGCCGTCGCCGAAGAGCGGACAGGTGCTGCGGTCGGTATAGTTGGTGATGGCCGTCATCTTGTCGCCGGCCACAAAAAGGATGCGTCGGTAAGCGCCCGAGCGGATATAGTTGGAGGCTGTTTCGAGGCCGTACACGAATCCGGCGCAGGCGCCCTGGACGTCGAAGGCAAACGCCTTTCTGCATCCGGTGCGGTAAGCGATGATGGAGGACGTGGGCGGGAAAGGATAGTCGCCGGTCGAGGTAGCGCATATCACGCCTTCGATCGATTCGGGGGCGACGCCGGTCTTTTCGAGCAGCCGGTTCACCGCATGAACGGCCATAAAGGACATGCCCGTATGCGGGTCTCTGATGACGCGGCGCTCCCTGATGCCCACCCGCGTAGTGATCCATTCGTCGGTTGTATCCACGATTCGGCACAACTCTTCATTGGAGAGCACGTCGTCGGGTACATACCCCGCCACTCCCGTAATAACGGCATTTGGTCTATTCATTGCTATAAAATTAAACAGATAACCTCACAAAAGGAAGGTTATCTGTTTCGTTACTAAATTACGTTTCGGTAAACCGGTTCGTTTTACGTGACAAACCTGCCTATACGGCGGCTTCTTTTTCGATAGCCAGTTTGCCTCTGTAATAACCGCATTCGCTGCATACGGTGTGATATACGTGCCATGCGCCGCAATTCGGGCATACGGCCAGTGTGGGAGCAACCGCGTGGTCGTGAGACCTTCTCTTGCCGGTTCTCGCCTTTCCTTGTCTTCTCTTAGGATGTGCCATAAATTCTATTCTTTTTATTAATTATCTTCTACCTTAAATCCCTGCAATGCGTCCCATCGCGGGTCGGTTGCCTGTATTTCCGGTTCGTCGTCGCTCGACGGTTCGCCGTCCATATAGCCAAAGTCTCCGTCTTCGTCTTCCGTCCGCTTGGCCGCATGTTTTTTCAGTTTGGAGGTCATGGTCCTGTTGCATTTGCCGGGCGGATGGATATGCTTCATCGGGATCGCCAGCGCCACAAACTCGTACAAAAACCAGGCCAGGTTCAACGCGCCTTCTTCTTCCGAAATGACCAGTATCTCATCGCTTTCTTCGGCATATTCCCTGCCGAATTTCACAATCAGACGGGCTTTCGTCTCAATGGGTTGTTCCATACTGTCCAGGCAGCGGTCGCAGGGGACGTATACCACGCCTTCGAACTGGAATTTCAGTTCAAAAGCCGCCGTTTTCCGCTCCACATTCAAACTCACCCGGACTTTTCCCTTTTGCACGTCCGCACCGTCGATGTCCTCAAAAAACTTGTTTCCCAGCAGATATTCGTACTTGCAAACTTCTGCCGGCGCCATCGTTTTAAACGTTACCTGATATGCATCAAATTTTCCCAAAGCCTACCGTGTTGAAAAAACGTCGCAAAGGTATAACTTTTTTTGCTCATACTAAAACATATTTTCCTCCTATTTTAATAGGAGACTAACCGCCAGCACGTTAAACTGCCCAAAAAAGCGCGTTGCGCGGCCGAACCGGCTCCGGAAGCGCCGGCTTGCTTCCGGAAAACGGCACAAAAAAAAGAGAGACAAGCTTGATGGCCTGTCTCTCTTTTTGCTTTTCAATTACCATCCGTACGGCTGGTTGAGCTGCGGATTGAGTACTATCTGATTTTTCGGAATCGGCCGGTAGTAATCCTTCGGTTCGTCGAAACGGCGGTTCTGATCGTCGACGTTGCGGATGTATCCCGATGTGCCGTTTTCGAGATAAAAGATCTCGCCCGGATAAGCCCAGGTAACATTGGCATCGGTTTTAGCGCTTTCGGAAGCGGCAATGCCGTAGTCGGGGACGCCGTCGTTCGTCACGTCATACACGTAAGGCAACGGAGGCACATAGATTCCCTGTTTCGAAATATCCATTTCCATCACCACCTTGCCGACGCCCCAGCGGCTGATATCCAGCAGACGGAACCCTTCGCCGGCCAGTTCGACGCGACGTTCGCGGCGGAGCGCAAGCAGCGCCGGGTCGGTCACGTTCGGATACAGCGATTGCAGCGTAGCATCGACCTCGCGGGCAGCGTCGAAATGAGGCATACTCACGCGGTCGCGCAGGACATTGACCGTTTTGTTGATTACGTCGGCGGTGAGTTGTCCGAGTTCGGCTTTCGCTTCGGCATAATTGAGCAGCACTTCGCCGTAGCGGTACACCGGAAGCCCGTTCATCTGACCCAGCACATCGTGTCCCCATTTCATTGCGTAGTCGCCGTCGCGCGGGAAGAATTTCACCTGATAGTAACCCCCGCGGAAGGGCTGGGCAAGATGGTAGAGTTTGCTTCCATCCCTTACGTCATGCACGCCCGGATAGGCGAAAGTCTCGGCAAAGCGCGGGTCGCGGTCTACAAACACTTGATCAAACGTTTTTGTGGCATATCCGTCGACGGTAGAATACGGTTTGCCTTCTTTGGTCAGGAAGCTTTCCTGCAGGCTGCGGCTCAGCGAATAAAAGTTCCGTGAATTTGCCATCAGCTGATCCGAAGGATTCAGGACAGCTCCTGCCGTGCGGTTTACATCGCTCCGCCGCCAGTTGATGATTTCCCTGTTGGGCGACAGATCCAGTACAACGAACAGGTCGCGGAACCCTTCGGAGCCAACTATGCCGGGTATGGTTTCGTCGCTCAGGTCGGTCGTGCCGACGCCCGTGATCTCAAACTGGCCGCTGTTCATGAGCTGCTCGGAAGCGGTAATCGACTTTTGCAGCAGGTCGTTGACGGTCGAAGCGAGACCTAACTCCGAATGATACTTGCGAAACGTCGCCTCGTGGAGCGCGAAACGCGAGATCAGCGCCAGTGCACAGTATTTGTGTATAGGCGTTCGGTCGTTCATTTCGGTCTTGATCCAGGTAGCGGCAAAATCGAGGTCTTCGAATATATGCTGCACGACTTCGGCACGCGGAGTCTGCGTCTTGTACAGGTCTTCGTCGGTCGTGCTCAGCGGCTTGTCGTACCAGGGAACATCCGAATAAGCCTGTACCTTGTTAATATAGAACCATGCCCTGAAGTAACGCGCAATACCGACATAATGATTGACCTCGGCTTCATCGCCCACTACATCGTCCAGATTAGTCAGCATCACGTTGATACTGCGCAGGCTGCCCCAGTCGTTCCAGCCGCCGGCATTGTCGGACGAACGCTGGTCGCTGAGCAGCCAGCGGTACATTTCGTTATCTTCGGTGTAGATGGTGACGTTGTCGGATTGATGGTCGTTCCACCATCCTCTCTGGTACAGATTGCCGTCGTTATAAAATCCGTTGACGTACGTCTGCAAATCGTTGGTGGACTTGAAAAATCCTTCCACCGTGATGGCGGTTTCGGGTATCTGCTGCATGAAATCATCGTTGCACGACGCCAGCCCCAGGCCGATTACACATAAAAATATGTTGAAATACAATTGAATCGTTTTCATATACTTTCTATTTTTGAAACATTAAAAATTAAGATTTACTCCCATAGATACCACTTTCATAAAGGGATAATAGACATTGTTGAACCGTTCGGGGTCGTTGCCTTGCACTTCGATATGGTGGAAGGTAAACAGGTTTTCACCGGTCAGGTATACACGCAGCCTGCCGATTCGCGCCTTGCCGGTCAACTGTTCGGGAAGCGTATAGCCGAGGGTCAGGTTCTTCACTCGCATAAACGAAGCGTCCTGCAAGTATTTGGTTTGCTCCTTTGCCAGTTCGCCGTTGCTCGCAACATTCGGTTTCATCCGGGGATAATATCCGGCGTCGCCTTTATAATCCCAGTTGTCGAGGTTCCTTTCCAACATGCCTGACCATGGCGTATTGAACTGCCCCCAGAAAAATTCACCGTCGTGACCTGCGGGCGGATATGCCTGCCGTTTGCCAATGCCCTGCAGAAATATACGCAGGTCGAAGCCTTTCCATTCGGCGCCCAAATCAATGGAATAGGGCAGACGGTAA
>JAISWC010000347.1 GCA_031271245.1 Tannerella sp.
GGTGTCCGAGGTCTTTGGCTTTAACCACGCCGTTGAAGCCGATCGTGGCATGAAACATGTCGGTCACCACATTGTAGTTCTCGTTTACGGCCTGCAAACACTCGCGGTGAAACACCCGCACGAAGGCCATTCCGTTTACGTTTTCCGTTGCGATTTCCCTGTTTTTCAGACGCTGGACGATGTCTTCGTCATACAGCGTGCCGAGGATATTCGGACGCAGATAGTAGTCGTCCGCCGAGTCTTTGGTCAGCTTATTTGCATAAGCGGTTGCTTTGATTGTACTCATAAATGTTTGATTTTATAATGTTTAATAACTGAAGAATCACATAATTGAATGACTGAATGTGCAGTCGAATTTCGGAATCCCTGCATGCCCTTATTCATCCCGGGTGCCTTTAGCCCGGAAAGTTTCCTTCTCTCCTTACTCCTGTTTATCTTATTTCCCGGTGAATGGAATAAGGGAATAAGAGAGAGACAGAGAGAGGCCTCGCAGGCTACCAGGGGGGCTTGCGGAAGATAAGGGTTTGCCGGCGGCCTTTTTGTTTCGCGACCATTTGACAGGCTGAAGCATACGGTTGATAAAGTGTTTATCTGCGAAACTTTGAGGGCTGCATGTCCGTTCCGTCCGCAAGTTTCAACCTTTTGCTCCGGACTTTCCGGAGGGGACTCAATCGTTGAATGAGGATAATATCGTGTCGGGTATACAGACAAGCCCACCCTTGCAGAAATGCGACGGCAGGCCGTTATTTTCGGAGACATGGCGGTCTGCGCAGCGTCTCCATACAAAATAGATGCGTCTAAATAGCTGTCACAAAGGGAATTACCCCCCCCCCCCTCGTTAACTTACGTTCACATATAGGTGAACAGGGGGCGGTATCCAACACATACCCAATCCCGCGACGGGTCGGATGTTTGGCTATGACAGTATCTTTATTCTTCATTCTATTCTATTCGTTTTTTATTTGTTTCCAAATTCGGGGCGAAGTAAAACCTTTTTTTTGATACCTGCAACTTTTTCTACGAAAAAAATTCGTCCAACGCATATTTCTCATTTTAACAATAAGGTAAAAAATTAAATATCAGTGCATTTAAAAAATAGCCATTGATCAAATATGTTGTATAACATGTTTTTTGAAACATGAAATTTGGAAGAAATTGCCATTTTTCCCTGTCCCATCGGAATGGTTGAGTTGTTGAATGGCTGAACTTTTATAACTTTGCACCCCGAACCAAACAAAAACAGGATGAAGAAAACAGGTATTATGTTGATGCTGTGTCTGTGGGGCATGGCAGTGAATACACAGAAGAAGTATGATGTGGGTGCATTCGTATGGCCTTCGTTCATGACTTATAACTCATAACTCAAAATTTAAATGCAAAGATGACTCCAAAAGAACGCATTCAAGCCGTATTAAACCGTCAGCCGGTGGATCGCCTGCCGGTAGACCTCTGGTGCACGCCGGAAGTGTTGGACACCTTGCAGGCACATGTAGCCCTGCAGGACGAGTTTGCCGTCTACAATGCGCTGGGCATTGACAAGATCGTGTGGATTTTCCCCGGTTACGGCGGCCGTTATTTCGACCCCAACGACAGCGGGGAAATCACCATGTGGGGTGTTCCCACGCGGATGGTCAAGGCCGGACTGGCCACCTATCAGGAATATATCCATCCGCCGATAGCCGCTTACGAAACGCCCGCCCAACTGGCGGCATACCCGTTGTGGCCGGAGCCTGACCGGTTCGATTACGCAGGCGCAAAGGCGCTGGCCGACGAAGCGCGGTCGTGGCATTTTGCCACCATCGGGCCATGGCTTTCCCATTTCGAAATCTACTGCCAGATGCGCGGTCTCGAAAACGCCCTGATAGACACGCTTGCCAATCCCGAATTTCTGGATGCAGCCCTCGACCGCATCGACGCGATTCAAACCGAGATGCTCAAACGGATGCTTTCGGAACTGGGCGACAGGCTGGACCTCGTGTTCATCAGCGACGACATGGGGATGCAGGAAAACCTGCTTGTCTCGCTCGAATCGTGGGAAACGCATTTCAAGCCGCGGCTGAAACGCTGGTGCGACCTGATTCACCGCTACGGGAAAAAGGTGTTATATCACACCGACGGCGCTTCGTTTCCCATCATTCCCGGACTGATAGAGTGCGGCGTGGACGTCCTGAATCCCATCCAGCACGTGTGTCAGGGCATGGATATGGCACGGCTGAAACAGCTTTTCGGCAACGACCTGATCTTTCACGGCGGCGTCGAAAACCAGCAGGTGTTGCCTCGCGGCACGGCGCAGGAGGTGGTCGGCGAAACGCGGAACTGCCTGGAAACGCTCGGCAGCGACGGCGCGGGATACATCTGCTGTTCGTGCCACAACGCTCAAGCCGGCACACCGGTAGCGAATATTCTTGCTATGATAGAAACGGTAAAAAATTACAGCCGGTGAAACGAAATTAAAAGTTGAACATTCAATCGTAGGCCAGGACGTACAGAATCTTGCCGGTTTCCGTCAGTCGCATCACTTTGTTTTTGGCGCCGTCCTCAAAATAAATCATGTAAGTCTGGCCCTCGCGATTGACCTGTACTCTGCACGTCTTAATCCTCCTGTTTCCGTATTCCGACATTTCGAAAGCGTTCAGTACCGGAACCGGAAGAATCGCTTTCCCGATTTCGCTGATAGAGGAAATCCAGTTGTAGTCTTCGTCAAACGCCGCGATGATAAATTCCCTGCCGTCAAGTATGCCAACCTGAACGCCGGGCAGTTCCGTCCATATTTCAAGGATGGCTGCGGCCTGACCGAAGAGCCGGTTCACGGCGCCCCTTAATTCCGGAGCGACGAATCTCGGAAAAGACGCATTCTCATTCTCCGCACTCATCTGAATCAGATGGCCGTATCCGGAATAATAGAGAAGAAAACCCTTGTCGCCGCTCAGGCCGATCAGGTATATGATCGCCATGCCTTTCCGTTCCAGCAGACAGGCATCTTTCACCTCCCAGTCGCCGTACTCGCTTTCGAAAAACGCGATTATAACCGGTTCCGCCAACTGTTCCATCCGGAGACTTTTCCGGCTCTGCAACCAGTTGCCCTGACCGTCGAACCAGACTTGCATTCGGGTAGAACAGACCACAAAATCAGCTATGTAAAAAATGAAATTCATGCCCCAGACAATCTGTGCCGCATTCGGATATTTCGAATCAAAGGATTGCAGGACTTCCTTCGGAACCATGTGGCCGGAAGAACTGTTAGATTCCGGTTCAAAAATTTGTTCACAGGCAACCGGGAACATACCGCTTAACGCGATAATGCCGATGATAAACCTTCTGAATGATAACGTTTTCACAATATACCTCCTTCTTTTTTTTTTCAGTTTACTTGCTTTTTCATAATGCCTGCTCGAAACCGTATGAAAAAGCCATTTATTGCACAAATATAGTACATTCAAATATCTAAAGAAATAATAGAACCATAAAAATCAGCGGTTTTCCGAAAAACAGGGTGGCCGGTTTGCGGATTTGTTTTTTGAGAAACAAACAGGCTGGTCGGCACAAAAAAAAATGATGAATCAATCTCATCGGAAGTAAATCGTACGGATTTTGTAAATATCATCGTAACGAACGACTGAAAAACGAAAAAAATGTAGCGGACACCCCAAAAAGCGGGGAAAAAAGAGTAAAGGGTTTATCCCGGGATGAATATGGCAAGGTCAGGGCAGCTGATCCTGCAAGGTCAGGGTGACTGATTTCACGCCGTAACGGCCTTCAAAAAACAGGAGGAGTTTTTCCAGAAAGGCGGTGGTTGGTTCGGAATCGCCGGTCAGGTCGGAGAGATTGACAACCGGGCTGGGGACGGAGGCGATGCGCCGTCCCCGCAGGTCCGGGTCGCCCCGCAGGGCGCGGGACATCCGGCCGAGGTCGGTACGGTGCAGCAGCGTGCCGTGAAAGAGTATCCGGTTGCGTGTGACATGGGAGGCCGTGCCGGAAATTTTCCGTCCGTCGGCCAGCAGTTCCTTTCGCTTGCCGACCGTAGCCGTAATGCCGAACGCGCGTAACGCCTCCCGGATGGGCGCGGCAAAGTCCGCGTCGAGGCAAGAAACGTCCGTCTTTCCGCAGATGAACGCATAATTGATGTTTCCATAATCCTGATAAACCGCTCCGCCGCCCGAAATCCGCCGGAACACTTCGATGCCCTCTTCCCGGCAGCAGGCGACATCCACTTCTGCCTCAATCCGCTGGTTTCGCCCTACAATGACCGACGGACGGTTGATGTAAAACAGCAGGATGTCCGGCGCGTCGGGCGGTTCCGAGAGGAAACGGCGCTCCAGCGCACTGTTCTGCGACGGCGCGTCGGACATGCTTCGCAGCAGCAGCATCCGGCCTTATTCTACATGAAACGCGACGCGCAGGTCTTCCACTTCCCCGTCCGATATAGGGCTTAACTCGCCGATGGCTTTCGCCATGATCAGCGATTTGGCGCTGAACTCGGCTACTTCCAGCCGGTCGAACGTTTGCAGCAGGCCGTCGCCCGTCACGATGAACGAATCGTTGGCCAGCAGAATCGCCGGGATGGTTTTCAGCATTTCGGCAATCTCCGTGTTACGCTCGTACTGCATGGCGAACTGAACCGTCGGGATGTCTTTCAGAAAAATCCAGCTCTCGGGAATGGTGCGCACGTTGATTTTCACGCCGGAAGTGCAGAAGCCCATCAGATGCGGCGGCTGCGTCAGGATAATGGAATTGATTTTCGGGTTGGCCTGGTAAATCGCCTGATGCAGGGCGACCGAACGGCTGGGTATTTTGCCGGCTTCCACCATGCCGTTCTTGACCTGCACGATATTGTGCGGTTCGATGTCCCAGCGGGGGACACCCGGCGGCGTGATCAGGAAGTCGTTGCCCCGCCAGCGTACCGAAACTGTCCCGTAGGAACTGATCATCAGTCCCTGGTCGCAGGCGCGGCGGACAATGGTCACGATTTCATTGCGGATGGCACGCTCGTCCGACGGATAGGTGACGCCCATGAAATACGGAATGTCGGCCGAAATCGCCTGCTCGTGCTGTTCGATTTCCCGGTCGGTCAGGTAAGTCGGTTCACCCAGAATCTTGGCGTTGATCAGCGTACGGGCACAAAACTCCAGTGTCTCGAATCGCTGGTAGGCGTCTATGATGTCTTCGCCGCAGAGTACGACGCCGTGATTTTCCATGATGACGGCCTTGTAGTCCCGATGCTGTGCAAATTCGCCGGCAATCTTGTCGCCCAGGCTGTGGCTGCCGGGCACGTCATACGGCGCAAATCCGATCTTTCCGCAGATGCTTCTCGCCTGCGGGATGATGTTCGTGTTCGGGATTTGTTTGGTGATACTGAACGAAACCAGCGCCGGCGGATGGGCGTGAATGACGGCCTTCATCTGCGGGCGTATTTCATAGATCGCCTTGTGGAAGGGAAATTCCGACGAAGGACGATGAGGCCCTACCACGGAACCGTCGGTCTTGACGCAGACGATGTCTTTCGTCGTCAGCGACCCTTTGTCAATGGCTGCCGGCGTAATCCAGATGTCGCCGTTTTCGTCCCTGATGGAGATGTTGCCTCCCGAAGTCGTCGTCATGCCGCTCCAGTAAATCCGGCTAATGACCACCTTAATCTGGTCGGCCGGATGCATTAGTTTTGTGTCCAACTGTTTCATTTTGATATGCTGTTATAGTGTTTGATAAATCCGTAATACAGGAGGTTTCCCGTTTTTTTTCAGACGGCATCCGCGTGCGCCAGCAGATACGTTTCCGCTTCCACATTCCAGAGGCCATGATGGCGTTCGCACAGGTGGTGCAGTTCCGCAAACACGGGATTCGTTTTCCCGCGTGTCTCAAATTCGGCAATGGGCGTCAGCGGAAGGCTGATATGCGTATATATCAGTTTTTTCCCTCCGGGAATGGAAGGCAGGTTCATTGTCGTGTCAACGACAGCGTCCAGACCGCCGATGTGCGTCACCAGGCCGGCCGGGTCCAGTCCCTGTCCCATCATCTCCAGCGCTTCCTTCATGTCGTCCGTGTTTCCGCCGCTTGTACCCACCACGTGCGTACAGGCATAATGCACATTGTAAAAGTTAAACGGCGCCTTGAAATCGGTTTTGGCGGGGCCGGCAAAGAAGTTGAGACAGCCGTCGAAAGCCAGCAGCGCATCGGCCTGTTCGACGATGGCCGCCACGGGTGCAAAGACAAACACGTCGTCATAGCCTTTTCCGCCGGCCAGCGCCTTCAGTTCGTCAACGGGGTCGGTCATCCCGCCGGTATTGACATAGCGCAGTTCAATGCCGTTGTGGGCGGCCTCGGCGGGACTGTATAGCAGTGCCGCACGGTCGAGGCGTGTCTGGTCGATGTCGGTCACAACTATCAGCCGGGACTTGCGGTCGGTACGGTGGATGGCGTAGTTGATGGCCGCCAGCCCCATCGGGCCGACGCCGGCCAGAATTGCCATGTCGCCGCCGTCCCTGATTTCCATCTGGTGACGATACGACCCCGGCGTTGTGTGATAGTTTGCGTGCATGGCGCCGATGACACACGACAGCGGCTCGGAAAGGGAGGCCGGATAATAGCCGGCGCCGGTGTAATGCAGCAGGCAGCCGCCGGCCATCACGGCAGCAGGGATAATGACGTACGTCGCATCGCCGCCGATGTACCGGTACGAATAGCCCGGTGCGCTCAGGACGCCGACGGGACCGTCCGGGTCGTTCAGCGCCGGCTGGATGGAGAACTTGTCGCCCGCCTTGAACGCATGGCTCCACCGACTGCCGACTTCGACGATTTCGCCCGCAAACTCGTGCCCGATCATGACGGGATTCCGATGCACGTCACGCGGTACGCGCTTGTGAATATCCGCTTCGTGTGTCGCCTTGTACGACGACATACAAATACTGTCGCACACCACTTTTGCCAGCATTTCATCTTCCCCGATTGCCGGCAACTCAAACGTCTCCAGCCGGAGGTCATTCTTGCCATACAATCTTACTGCTTTTGTTTTCATTGTTTTGTCAATTAAAAATGAGTATTTGAAACGTCTTTTTGTCTACCCGGCATTCCGTTGTCCGGCCATGCCGCAAATCGCCTGCAAATGTACGCATATTATGACTTTTCCGCAAATCTATTTATGTACCTCCTTTTATCGGTTTTTTTGTTTCTAACCGGAAAAATATTAATTTTGCAATCAATAAACTATACTGTGCACGGCATAGTTTTGTGCATAAACAGGAAGATAGTAGTTAGTAGTTGCGGCTTGCCGGATGGCTTTGTGTCACAGTGATGCGCTCTCTACTAACTACTGACTACTAACTGCCGACTGCTCTATAGACAATGCACAAAACCATACTGTGCGCAGTATAACTAATCAGGAGGATTTTAATTATGGGACTGTTTATACCCGCTTGGAAAAGCAAAAATGCAGAAAAAGCGCTTCGCGCTGTTGAGAAGATGACCGACCCGGAAAAACTGGCGCGGATAGCCAAAGAGGCAAAAAGAAGGGACACATGCATGGCGGCGGTGGAGAAACTCACCGATCAAACTGCGCTTGTCGATGTTGCGAAACACGCCGGTAAATGGTTTGTTCGCGAGGCTGCGGTCAAGAAAGTCACCGACCAGACCGTGCTGGCCGATATAGCGAAAAATGACGGCGATTCGTATGTTCGTAAAGCAGCGATAAACAGTGAGCACTTTACCGATCCGGATCTGCTGGCCGATGTCGCGAAAAATGCCGGCGACGCAGAGGTCCGCGGGGCGGCAAATGCGAACATCGCCTACAACGCGGATGTCAGGAAATTCGGGAAGGAACGGGCCGGATACCGTGCCGGTTTGCGAGCCGAAAGAACGCGAATGCAGGATGGCATCCACGACTACCCGTATGAGGGTTGCACGGAACCGGAACTCTCCGAATGGTGGCGCGAGTATGAAGCCGAATTTGGCAAAGAAGAATAAAGCCCTTACTCTGTCAATTTGAACCGTACGCGCAATCTTCCGTCGGCATAGTCATAATTCAGCAGTTTGAAACGGCCTGTCTCGGAAGTATTGTTCACGTGTTGACCGATGCAGGCGCAGGCATCGTAATCCCCCACGCGCACAATGCGCAGCGTATCGGACACTTGTTCGGGCAGTTTGCTTAAATCCACATACCTTGCCGCTTCTTCATGATTCATGAATTCGCAGGTGACCGCCAGATGCCGGTCGATGATTTCATTGACTCTTCTTTCGACTTCCGCCATTTGCTCATCGGTCGGCGCTTCCGGCAGCAGGTAGTCGCATTTGCTCTTTTTCCGCTCGATATGCGCGTTTCGAGACCTCGGACAGCCGAACATCCGCACCATGGTCTGGTTCAGGATATGTTCCGCCGTATGCATCGGCGGATACTCCGCCTTGTTATGCTCATTCAACTGATTCGGTTCCATTTTATTCCGGTTACTTGTATTTCAAACACGGCGACAAAGTTATTCAAACAGGAGGAATTTACAATAGCCGCGTTACGATATTTCACCGGCTTATTCCGAAAATCAGGTATGCTGCTAGCAGCGTAAAGAGTACGTTGAACAGCTGCGCCCCCAGGAATACGAATGTGGCTTTGCGGTTATGGCTGTTGATTATCGCCTTGAAATCTGTTTCCAGGCCAATGGCGACAAACCCCAGGGTGAACCAGAGATTCTGGAACTTTTTCAGCGAATCGACGACCGGCCTGTATGCCTCGCCGGCGAAGAAAAGAGAGAACAGCAGCGACACAAAAACAAATCCGAGCACAAACTTCGGGAAACGCTCCCATATCAGGCGTGGCGACGGTTTTTCGCCGTCGCCGCCGGTTCTGTCCGCCTGGGTATAGCTCCAGTAAACGGCGATGAAAAATGCGGCAATGCCCAGCAGCACATTCTGCGAGAATTTCACAACCGTAGCCGTTTTCAGGGCTTCTTCCCCGTACAGGGTGCCGGTAGCAACTACCGCGCCGGTGGTATCAATCGTACCTCCTATCCATGCGCCCGCAAGCGTTTCGTTCAGCCCGGCAAGTTTGGCCAGCAGCGGCATGACAATAATCATGGGTACGGCAACCACCAGCACCAGCGAAACGACATACGAAAGTTTTTTGGCGTCGCCCCGGATGGCTCCCGCGCTGGCAATCGCCGCCGACACGCCGCAGATGGATACGGCGCTCGACAGCATCACCGACAGGTCCCTGTCTATCCGGAAACGCCGGCACAGCCAGAACGAGAAATACCAGACTGCAAATACGACGGCGACCGACTGTATCAAACCCAGCGCGCCGGATTTCAGCAGGTTCTGGAAAAGGATGGTCGCCCCCAGCAGGATCAGTCCGATTTTGATGTACAGCTCGGACGACAGGGATTTCCTCAACCATTCGGGCGTACCGAAAACATTGTTGACAAGCAACCCTGCCAGCAGGCTGAAGAGGACGGTTTCCAGCCCCCATTCACCGATGGTCCTGTTTCCGCCGATCAGCAAAGCTACTGCGGCCAGCAGGAAAACAATCGCATAGCCAAACGTATCTTTCACCGGTTTCCCCCGGATGATATGCGCAAAAACGAAAAGCGCATAGCTTGCCGCAAAAACCGTCAGCAGGCGGAACAGATTACCTGCCGAAAAAACGGCCGGCAGTTCTCCGCCGTCTTTCCACCCAAACGCTGCCGCCGGCAGGGTATGTCCCGACAGGCCGAATGTCCCCAGGCTGACGGCGACAAACAGCAATCCGACAGTGGT
>JAISWC010000029.1 GCA_031271245.1 Tannerella sp.
ACAGTTGCGAATGTCATACCGATGTCCGTTCTTTTTTTGTTGTGTCTAATAATCTTGAATATCAACAAGATGCTGACTTTAAGCGCTTTCTCATACTAATTATTTACGAATGAAGATAATATGATTTTTTTATTATAAGCCGAATAAAATCTTTTTCTTTTTCTTTTTTTCATTCCTTAGCGTGATGATTTGTCCTTTTTTCGTATTGAAAGTTATGTTTTTGTCTTTCGTACGCAAGTGTAATTTTCCGCCCTGTTCGGAGGATATCCGGGCTTGAGTTAATGTTCCGTCTTCCCATGAAAGATCGATAACAAAGCCTCCTCTGGCTCTTAATCCTTTAACCGATCCTGTGGCGAAAGCCGTCGGGAGCGAAGGCAGCAGGTAAATTTCGAAAGAACCGTCGGGAGTGGTCAGATGACTCTGTACCAGCATCTCCGCAATGGCGGCCGTGGTGCCAAAGTTGCCGTCAATCTGGAACGGAGGATGATCGTCGAACAGATTGGGCAGGGTCTTCCGGCTCAGCAGTACAGACAGCAGTTTGTATGCATGATCGCCGTCGTGCAAACGGTTCCACATATTGATTTTCCAGGCAAGTCCCCAGCCTGTTCCGTCGTCGCCGCGTGCGACAAGCGTTTTACGGGCGGCTTCGGCCAAAGCGGGCGTTCCTGTTACCGTGATCTGGTTGCCGGGATGCAGGCCGAAGAGGTGCGAGGTATGGCGATGATGCGGATCGACTTCCCTGTAATCCTCCGCCCATTCGAGGATACGGCCTGTTTCCTTGCTGATTTGGATGTCGGGCAGTCGTTTCAGGGTTTTCTCACATTCGGTGCGAAAGTCTACGTCGGTTTTCAGTATTTTGCAGGCGGCTATGCAATTGGTCAGCAGGTTGTGAATAATTTCGATGTCCATAGTAGCGCCGTACGTAAATACCGAATGTTCGCCATCTGGCAGGATGAAGGTATTTTCGGGAGAGTAGGACGGATTTGTAACTAGTTTGCCGGCGTAGGCCGTTCCGGCGGGCGCTTCCGTCAGGAAATCCATGATGAAGCGTGCGGCGCTTTTCATCAAAGGATATGCTCGTGAAGCCAGAAATTCCCTGTCGCCGGTAAAAGCATAATGCTCCCACGGATGCTGTGCAAGCCATGCGGCACCCATCGGCCATATACCCTGCGGTCCGTCGGCGGGAGCGGTGAAGCCCCATGCGTCGGTCAGGTGATGAACCACCCATCCGCGGGCGCCATAGATGACTTTAGCGCTTCGTTCGCCGGATTTGACCAGCATGTCCGACAAGTCGAACAGCGGGAGATGTAGTTCCGAAAGATTGGTGATTTCGACTGGCCAGTAATTCATTTGCAGGTTAATGTTAGTATGAAAATCGGCATTCCAGGGCGCATTCATCTGCCATGCCCAGAGGCCTTGCAGGTTTGCCGGCATACCTCCCGGACGGGAAGAAGCTATGAGCAGGTAGCGTCCAAACTGGAAATACATCTCCACCAGTCCGGCGTCGGGCGTTCCCGTCTTGCGTGCCAGCGCCAGCCGTTCGTCAACAGGCAGGGCTTCGACGTCGGCGGGCGTTTCACCCAGGTTCAATTCTACCCGGTCGAAATATTTCCGGTGGTCGGCGACATGCTCCGCTTTCAATTGACTGTAGGGTTTCTTTACCGCTTTCTCAACGATTTCGGCGCACATTTGCTGCGGATTTCCGATCAAAGCACTGTTTCCGGCAACTAAATTTTTCATGCCGGGATAGTTGGTTGCTCCGGCAATGTATAAAGTTACTGCATCGGCGTCTTTTACCTGCAGTAGGTTGGTGTGCGAAAACGGATCGTTGACGAATTGCGCGATTCCGTTTTCGGCGACAGCTTTCACCTGTGTTGCAAAACTTACGCCTTCCGGCGGCGGAGGCTGTTGCCGGTCGCGCTCCCTGTTTCCTCCCGTATTGATTTTCCCGCTGAGGAGGATGGACGACGGGTCGGAATCGACTCTCCCCGACCAGGCATCTTTTTCCCTCCGCAAGGCAAGGGAGAGATTGATTTTGTTCTTTTGGTCGGCGGTGATTCTGACAACAATCACGTTATCGACAGCCGAAGCAAAATATTCGCGGGTATAGCTAACGCCACCAGAGCGGTATTGAGTGGTGGCTATTGCTGTCGAAAGGTCGAGGCTGCGGACGTAATTTTCGGCTTGGGTTTCTGGCGTGTCGAACCACAGTTCGCCCAGCGACTGGTAGGATTTGACGCCTTTCGGAATACCCATCATTGTCTGTTCGGCCAGATTCACGGCTTCGTAGTTTTTGTTTTCGAACAGGAGGCGCTGCACTTCGGGCAGAGATTTCAGTCCTTCGGGATTGTTAGGGTTTACCGGATAGCCGTCCCACAAGGTATTTTCGTTCAGTTGAAGCCGTTCGTCGGCAACACCTCCGAATATCATGGCACCCAGTTTCCCGTTACCCAGGGGCAGCGCTTCTTCCCAGACTTTGGAGGAGCGGCGATACCACAACACATATTTGCCATCAGGCTTCACACCCGTCCCCGACAGTTGCGCCCTATCCATCCACTGAGCATCGATACGGTTTTTTCGGAGGCTTGCTTCCAGGCCTTTGGTTTGAATCACTTTTTGGATAGTGCCGTCCGCATTGTAATACAGTTTATCAAAACAGATGGAACGCAGATTGCCCTGTCCGGAAATGTCGCAAGTATGGTAAAACAGGTACCATTCTCCTTTGTATTCCACTACCGAACCGTGATTGGTATCCGAACTGACCTGGTCGAGAAGGATACCCCGATATTTCCAGGGACCCAAAGGATTGTCGGCAGTGGCGTAACGCAGTCTGTTGTTGCCGCGCGTATTGTCGGCGTATGAAAGGTAATAGATGTCATTCCGCTTGTGTACCCAGGCCGCTTCATGGAAATCTTCCAAACCAATCATATCCTGCAATGCGCCGTCGAGTTCCAGCATATTGTCTTTC
>JAISWC010000203.1 GCA_031271245.1 Tannerella sp.
GAACTGCCCAACGGCGGCTATGAACCCGGTAACGAACTGATCTCGTTCCCGGCCGGCAGCCGGACGGCCCTGCTGGAAGCCTCGCGCGACGCGGCAAAGGAAATTATCGACGGTAAGTACGGAACGTTCGCCCTGGCGGGTAACACCGCCGAACCGGCGTTGCCGCTGACCGAAGCGCAGATATGGGAATATGCCGACAACTATTTCAATATCTTCAACCAGCACGGCGCGTGGAACAGCGAGACGATCTGGGCGATTCAGTATGCGCTCACGGACAGCAAAATCAACAACGCCAACCGCTGGAACGGACCGAACGGCTATCACAACTCCGGCAACAGTCAGCCTTCGGAGCAGGCCGTCAGGACGTTCGAAATGGCCGACGGCACGCCCTTCGTCTGGGACGCCGCCCATCCGGGCAACGACACCCTGCGACGGGCAACCGCCGCCGAACTGGAGGCCAATCCGCTGCTAAATCCGTACAACGGACGCGAACCGCGCTTCTATGCCACCTTGCTGTATCACGGTGCGCCCTGGCAGGAGCGTCCACCCGACGCCAAGCATCTCGACCCTTACAACCGTATTCAGACAGGGCATTTCTACAACCTCGACGGTACGATCAAACAGTTCGGCGTCGATTCGCGCAACTCCGAGATCGAAGACTGGAACGGCACGTGGACGGGGTATTACCTGAAAAAGTTCATGGACCCCGATGTCGTAGGGCAATACTACCGGAACACGAACCACTGGGTGGAGCTTCGCTATGCCGAGGTATTGCTCAACTATGCCGAAGCGCTGATTGAACTGGGCGGAACAGGCAATATCGAGGAAGGTATCAAGGCGTTGAACCTGGTGCGGCATCGCGCCGGACTGCCCGGCCGCGCTACAACCGACCAGGCCGAAGCGCGGCAGTTCGTCCGCCACGAACGCGACATCGAGTTCTTCGGCGAGGGTCACCATTTCTGGGACATCCGGCGCTGGAAAATCGCCGCCGGACTGTTGACGAACAATGATTTTTACGGTACGAAAATCAAGGAGTTTGTCAACGGCGACATGGAATGGCTGTTCGATTACGGGAATCGGGTAGACAACCGCTCGTGGGGTGGCGACCATTTCTACTGGCTGCCCATTCCGCGCACCGAGATTAACAAGGCGCCGCAGTTGCAGCAGAATCCGGGATACGATTAATCAACGGGAGAAGGGAAGGCTTCCGGAGAATCGCTCCGGAGGCCTCCCGACTCCATAAAAACAATAGGAGGATGATTTTAATTAACTCATGTTACGCACAGCCAATATGACAATGGCATTGTTGGCTCAGTCGAATCATTGAAGGCCAAATCCGGAGAATCAATGATTCTACACGCAATCCGGTCGGATTGTAAACAGAATCAATGATTCTGTACGCAGTCGAAGAAATAGATTAATTATAAACAGAGATAAAATATAAATTATGACAGACAAAAGAAATTTATCAAGAAGAGGTTTTCTCGGCACGAGCGGCCTGGCCGGCGCCGGGTTATGGCTGGGTGTAAACCCGCTGGCGGCGCAGTCCGTTCCGGCATCCCCGGCAGGGAAGCAGTTTAAAATCGGCCTGATCGGATGCGGCAACCGCAGCAAGGCGCTCATTAGCGCCCTGAACAGCGTGCCTGAGCTGGAAATCGCCGCCCTGTGCGACATCGTGCCCCACAAGACCCGTCAGCGGGCGCAGTTGATTAAGACCGGCGACCGGCCTGTGTATCTGACGCACCTCGACGAGCTGCTCCGGCTCGACGCGCTGGATGCCATCGTCGTCGTCACGCCCAACGACACGCACCGCGAGATTGTGATTTCCGCCCTTGAAGCCGGCAAGCATGTCTTTTGCGAGAAGCCGCTGGCGCTGACCGTGGCCGACTGCAACGAGATCATCGGCGTGGTCGACCGTACACGCCGGGCGCTGCAAATCGGCCACCAGCGGCGTCATTCCGGCGAGTACAAGGCCCTGATCGAGGCGATTCGCAGCCGGCCGGTCGGGAAAATTCTCCAGTCCAGCCTCTACGACTACCGGGGCGACTGGCGCGTGCCCGAAGCCGACGAATATCCCGAAGGCACGGCCTACTGGCGCCTGAGCCAGCAGCGCAGCGGCGGTGTCGTCTACGAAATGGGCGCGCACATCATCGACGTCAACAACTGGGTATTCGACAGCGAACCCGTATCGGTAGTCAGTCTCCAGGGTGTAAACAACTTTTCGCTCCGCAGGCGCGACTCGGCCGACCATGCCGGCGTGCTCGTCTACTATTCCGGCGGCTCGCTGCTCAACTACGGCGGCAACCTGTACAACTACGGCTCCACCGCCCTCGACACCTTTTTCGGCGTAAACGGTACGGTACAGATGGGCAACGGTAGCCTCAGCATCCGCTACGGTTCGCCGGCCGGATTCCCCAGACCGGCCGACCTGCCGCCGCCCGAAGAAATATCCCTGAAGGCCGGCAACCGCGAAGGCGACGGCGTGGTCGAACAGTTCCGGTACTTCGCCAGGGTGCTCGACGGAAAGGAAAAACCGTATCCCGACGCCCACATCAGCCGCCGGACGGTGCAAATCATGGAAGCGTCGGTACGGTCTGCCCGCGAACGAAGAGTCGTCGAAGTCAGGGAACTGGGATAGTCGACAGATACTTACTAATTAACAGTCAACAATTGAAAAAAGTCGCTTTCAAAGAGAAACTGGCATACGGGGCCGGGGATGTCGGAAACAATTTCCTGTTTCAGATAGGACAGCTCTATCTGCTGAAGTTTTACACCGACACGCTGGGGCTGCCTGCGGCCACGGCGGGACTGGTTTTTCTGGTCACCAAGATTTGGGACGGTTTTGTCGACGTCGCGGTCGGCGCATGGATCGACGGACGGAAACACATCGGGCGGCGCGGACGTTTCCGGCCGTTCATGTGCTATGCCGCCGTTCCGCTGGCGATCCTCACGGTGGTGAGTGTCACGGCGCCCGAATTTTCGCTGACCGGAAAGACCGTTTGGGCGTTCGGCACGTACATGGCCTTCGGCGTAGCCTACAGTCTGTTCAACATTCCGTACGGCTCCATGATTCCGGCCATCTCGCAACATCCCGTCGAACGCGCCGACCTGGCGGCTTTCCGCTGGACGGGTTCCACGACGGGACTGCTGCTGATCACGGTCGGATTCATCCCGATTGTCCGGGCGTTCGAGGATGTACGGACGGGCTATGTGGCGGCCGGCGTCGTCTTCGCCCTGGCCGGCCTGCTGCTGCAAGCCTGCTGCTATGCGAACGTCAGGGAACATTACGCGGTGCGGAAGCCGGAGAAACGGCAGGGGAAACGGGCGGACAACTACAGGGCCTTGTTGAAAAACACGCCCCTGATAATTCTTTGCCTGGCCAATCTGTTTACCTTTTCGGCCTACAATGTCAAGCTGGCCGTCCAGGCCTTCTACTGCCAATACACGCTGGGCGACCTTTCGATTCTGCCGTACATGGGCTTTTTCAGCATCGGCTGCATCTACATCGGCGTCGCCGTGGTTCCGTTTTTCGTCCGGCGTTTCGGCAAGAAGGCCGTGTTCATCACGGGCGCAGCCATCTGGGGCGCGGCCGACCTGTCGGCTTTCCTGTTCGTGCACGACACGCTGTCGTTTATTCTTTTTGCCTGCGCGGCCTTCTTCGGCAGTTCGTTCATCAACACGCTCAACTGGGCGTTTGTCTCCGACGCCGTCGAATACGGCGAATGGAAAACGGGTATTCGGGCGGAAGGTACGGTCTATTCGTCGTTCACCTTCTTCCGGAAAATCTCGCAGGCCGCCGCCGGATTCATCCCCGGAGTGATACTGGCGCTGGTGGGCTACGTGCCGAACGCCGTACAGACGCCGGAAGCCATTCGCGGAATCAACGGGCTGATGTTTGTCTATCCCGGCGTGCTGGCGCTGGCCACGTTTGTGCTCGTGGGCTGCGCCTACCGGCTTTCGGACAGAAGATTCAGCGAAATCGTACGCG
>JAISWC010000208.1 GCA_031271245.1 Tannerella sp.
AGTGAAGGATTAATCCTTCACATTTTTCAACGCAATCAACCTTTGTTACACTCCACCTGCGGCACAAAGCAACCGGATTATCCCAAAATGTCCATTAGAAGATGGTTACTATACTTCGCGCAGTATGAAGGGTTCGTACCGGGCGGTACTAAGGGATGAAAAATAAATAACGTATACCGGTTTACCGGCGCGTCAGTTAAAGATTCATTGAAACACGGAGACACGGAGATTATTCATTCTACCCAAAGAGTTGTCAAGTTTTGCCGATGTTGTATTTGACGGCTATACTAACCCTGTTGAAACGTTGAGTCACAGTTTTGTATGCAAGCCGATATGGTTGAGGCTGTATCGCCGTCGCTACAAGCGGACCAATACCGATACGCATTACTCCAACGAGTACGATGTATCATACAACGATTCATTACCTACACCTACGGAGTGAAAGACAAAGATTTTTTCCTCTATAGAACGGCCGGATATTTTTCATGGCACCTCAAAAAAAAGAATCAACCAAGTTCAAGTTTAACTTCAATTGTGATTTCCGTGTTATTTTATCAGGAACGAGGGATTGACCCGGAAATAGACGCCGAAGGAATAGTTGCTCTTGGCTCCCACCCGCGAGATGCCCGACGCGGGGTCATTCAGACGGCCAGCAAACCGCTGGTAGAGGTCGAAATCAATTCCCAGCGCATATCCGGTCGCAAAGGAACGGCTATAAGACACGCCCAGGGTCACCATCCCGGGACGCTCAAAGTACGCATCCTCTATGGATAGGGAGGGCGCTCCGAACAGCGGATTTCCCAGCAGCGAAATGAAACGGTCGCATCTCCAGTAGGCAGACTTGAATCGGAAGTCGGCAATGCCGGCGGAAAGAGCCGTATAAGTCCCGTAGCCGCTTTTCAGAGGCCACTGGTTGCCGGCATGTTGATAATAACCGGTCACGTTCCATTCCAGTGAAATTTGCCTGAACGGGCCGTGGCACAGATTCCAGTCCAGGGCGGCTCCGGCCGCACTGTTCAGTACCGTTTGCACGGGCAGGTCCGTCACATCAATCTGTCCGCCCTGATGCTGCGCCAGCGCCTGAAGCGGGAAATACACGTGAAACGGCGATTCCGGCCGGTTGGCGTTCAGGCGGACGGACAGCCCGTAGTAGAAGGCTTCCTGCTTGACGTCCGAGCGGTAAATGAACTCGGTCCAGTTCACCCACGTGTCCAGTTCCATCCAGGGGAGATTGCAGAGCAGTTGCAGACCGCTTTCCGGGTCGGCCGTCAGGTTCAGTTCCGAATTATACAGAGGCTCTGCCAGACGGTGACCGGCGCCGCCGTAGATATCGCCCAGCACAAGCTGTACCCGGTCGGAAAACGCTACCTGTGCCCGCAGGTAAGGCAAAACATGCATGACATAGCTCGCCGCCTCGCCTTCCCACTGCGGCAGCTGGCTGTAGGCATACGACGGATAGCGGTTCGTTCCCCAGAACCAGAGCGAATGTATACCGGCTTCAATCTTGATGTTTTTCGACGGATAGTACGTCATTTTCGGTTGCAGCCAGAAACCGGGCAACGTGTAACCGGGCGTCATCACCGTGGCCCATTCGTTGTTTCTGAAAAAATTAAGATTGTCCACCGTTACATACAGTTTGCCTTTCTGAAGCGAATCTATCCGGCTTACGGACTGATAGACTCGCTCCGGAAGCTGGGCGTCGAGACGGACAGCACCTGCGACCGCCAGCCATGCAGCCAGTAACCATCGTTCGGATCCTCCTTTTATACGGAAATATTCCATTTGTTTCAATTTGGCGCAAAGTTAGGAAAATCCGCAGAGAATCTGTAATGTTCCGACAGAGTGCATCCATGTATGTTAAAATTGCTCACCTGTTTGTCTGTATACAAAAAACAGATAACTTTGCAGATGAATTAATCGAAAAAAGGTATATGGAAAAGATAACCGAACGATTGAATCCGCTCAACGATTTCCTGTTTCTGAAATACATGGGCGAGAAAGGGGACGAAGAACAGTTGCTCTCCTTCCTCAATGCCGTGCTGGAAAAGGACGGAGTAAAACCGCTCCGTTCGGTGGAGATTATTGAAAACAAAACATTTTCGGCGGAAATCATCGGCGACAAGACAAGCGTTTTGGACGTCCGTGCCATCACGGACAACGGAGCCAAAGTCAACATCGAGGTACAGCTCCGCAACGTCGGCAACATGGACAGGCGGAGTCTGTTCTACTGGAGCCGCGAGTATTCAAGGGGCATCGAAGCCGGGCAGGACTATGTGGAACTGCCTCGTGTGATAGCAATTAACATTGTCAATTTCGAATTTCTGGAGATAGAGGCCTTCCACACATGCTTTCACCTATGGGAAGACTGTCACCGGTATATGCTCACGGATGCACTGGAGATACATTTCATCGACATGGTGAAATTCAAACGCTGCCCGGTGAAGGACATTCACAGCAATGCCCTTCACCGCTGGCTGTCGTTCATGGACAAGGATACAATAAATGAAACAATAGAGGAGGTAACAGCAATGGATACGGCTATACAAAAGGCACAGGAAAAGATACAGTACGTATCGAACGACAAGGAGGCGCTGCACGCTTATCTGTTACGCGAGATGGCGCTGTCGGATTATACAAGCGGCGTAAATTTCCACCGCAGGGAAGGCAGACAGGAAGGTATCAGGGAATCGCAGGAATTCACTGTGATAAATGCCAAACGGAAAGGATACTCCATTGAATTAATTCGTGACATCACCGAATTAAGCGAGTCAGACATTCTTGAAATCCTGAAACGGAACAGTTTATAAAGTAAATACAAAATATTATCATCATGAGAAAGTTAGTCTCTTTTATTCTTTTAATGACATGTGCAGCGCCAGTTGTTGCACAGTTTCAGCAGGTAGATTACCGGTATGCCCCGCAATGGTACGTATCATGCATCGGCTTACCGGATGATACCTGCAAAACGCAAATCGGACCTCTCGGTCAGTTGCTCACCGACTATCGCAAAGGAGAATTTTTCAATTATGTAGGCGGATATGGCACGGCAATACAGTTTCTCGCCGACGAAAACATGAAGTTCGCCGGACAGCGGTTATATTCCGCACGGGTGCCATTAGTCATTACCGAAGCTTCTTATGCGGGAATGTCGATTACGCAGGAAACATTCGCCGTAGCGCCGGATTACATTCGGAATCAAACCCCTACAAATAAAGGTAACCGGGAAGACGTGATACTGACGACCATCAGCAATCCGACGAATCGCAGGCAGACATTGAATCCGGTATTGATCGTCAATGCCAATTACGAACAAAAGACCCGGGTGACCGACCGTACAGCGCTTATCAACGAAAAAGACCGGGTAATTACCGATTTGAAACCTG
>JAISWC010000054.1 GCA_031271245.1 Tannerella sp.
AAAAATTCGTGGGGCACGGAAAACAGGTATAAGGGAACGTGGTATGCCTCGGAAGCGTTCGTGGCCTATAAAACGATCAGCATCGTTCTGCACAGAGACGCCCTGCCGAAAGCGATCCGGTCGAAACTGGGCATTTAATCATTTTATTCAAATGAAAACAAGAGAAATTCTGATAGTACCCGACATTCACGGCCGGCCTTTCTGGGAACCGGCGCTGGATTACCGGGGAACCACCGTCTTTTTAGGCGACTACACCGATCCGTATCCTTCCGAAGGTACGCACGCAGATTCTCTGCGGATCATGCGCCAGTTGGTGGAACTGAAAAAGCAGGAACCCGAACGGATCACGTTGCTGATAGGGAATCACGAGTTCCATTACTACGATCCCAAATACCGGTGCGGACGTTTTTCGCTGTCCATGTATGAACCGTATCATCAGCTCCTGACGGGAGAAGATACGGCCGGCTGCTTTCAACTGTGCAAACAAATAGACCGTTATCTGTTTATCCACGCCGGTATCACCAAATACTGGTACGACCGCTACAGGGCGAAAATGGCTCCGCTGGGCGCCACGCTCGAAGAACAGATGAACCGTCTGTTTCAGGAAGCGCCGTATGCGTTTTACGAAGCATCGCTCCATCGCGGCGGCATCGACGATTACGGAAGTCCCCTGTGGGCCGACGTGAATGAATACGGGGAAGAACCCGAACCGTTCGACAAAGAGATTATCCAAATCATCGGCCATACGCAAATCAAAAATCCGGATCCCATCTTTATCAAAAACGTACGGATGCTCGACAACGCTCAACTGTATCTGCTGAAAGATGGTGAGATAGAAAAATACAGCGGATAACCTTTCAGGGGGGCACACGGTGTACGGGAATGTCGTCAAGTGAAGGGATCGTTTATACACGGAGGGCACGGAGACACGGAGTTCCACAGAAAAGGGAACACTATGGTGTGTTTTTCCGTTGCAGCGCTGCGGGAAGGTTTCTAACACGGTGAGATGGGCCTCCGCAGGCTGCAGGAGGGTTTCAACCGAGTGTGAAAGACTGCTGCGGCGCCGCGACCGGAAATCACACGGAGCGGGATGGTTCCGCCACCGCCGGCCCGGCCGTGTACCGCGCACCCGAAAACATGTTGTAAAGCATGTTTTTTTGACGGGATATTTCATTGCCGGGTAAAAAATTGTCTCTACATTCGGGGCATCATTTGAATAAGTTATTAACAAAAATATTGAATCATGACAAGAACGATGACATTTAACGAACTGCGGAACATCAAAGACCGTTTGCCGGACGGGGCTATTCACGGTATTGCCAGTGAATTGGGCGAAAGTGTAGAAACCGTCCGGAACTATTTTGGCGGACAGAATTTCAGGGCCGGAAAAAGTTGCGGTACACATCTGGAACTTGGGCCGGGCGGTGGAATTGTTGTGCTGAGCGATACGTTCATCCTGGACCGTGCGCTGGAAATCATCCATGCGAGAGAAAAATAAACAGCAGCCTCATGGAAGAACCTCTGGTCACTTTGGCCATTCATACGTTTGAAAAGGCGCAGATACTGAAAACCATCCTCGAATCCGAAGGAATAGAGGTGTGTATTCATAACGTAAACCAGATTCAGCCGGTCATATCGGCAGGCGTCCGCGTGCGCATCAGGGAAAGCGATTTGCCACACGCCCTGCGGATCATGGAAGACGCGAAATGGCTGAATGACAGTGCCGAAAACAAATTTCCGGAAAGTGCGGCCAAACAGATTCTAATCCCGGTAGACTTCTCGGACTACTCTGTCAAGGCCTGCGAAACAGGGATTCATTACGCGCACCAAACCGGGGCAGAAGAAGTGATGTTCCTGCATGTCTATTTCGATACCTATATTCCGCCGTCATTCCCGTTTGTCAGCGAAATACTGATCGACAGGGAAAAAGAAAAGAACTCCTCTCTCCATTCCGCTCATTTGCAGGCGATGGAGCAAATGGAAAAATGGTGCGCCTCGATAGAGCGGAAGATGACCTCCGGAGAATTACCGCGCGTAAAATACGATTACACGCTGCTCGAAGGATTGCCGGAAGAGGAAATACGGCTGTATGCGAGGGAATACGCTCCGTCACTGATTGTGATGGGCACGCGCGGAAGCAAACAGAAAGACCTGGACATCATCGGAAGTGTGACGGGCGAAATCATTGAACTGACGGACATTCCACTGCTGACCGTCCCGATGCATGTCCCGTTCAATAACCTGCACGACATGAAACAGTTGGCTTTCGCCCTGTCTTTCAACCAGCGAGACCTGATTGCGTTCGACAAATTCGCCTCCCTTTTCAAGGCATACGCGCACGTGAAAATTCAACTTTTTAATATTTCCACCAGCAAAAATGAATGGAACGAAATCCGGCTGGGCGGTTTTCATGCGTATCTGAAAAAACACTACCCGGATTTGACATTTGATTATACCGTGCTGGACGACGGGGATTTACTGGAAGCGCTTGAAAGGTTTGTCGAAAAAAAGCAGATTGATATGATTGCATGCAGCACGTATCGCCGAAGTATGATTATGCGCATATTTTATCCGAGTATCGCACGCAGGATGCTGTTTCACAGCAACACACCGCTACTTGTGATACCCATTTAAAAACTCCGCCGTGCATAAAAATATTCCGAATCACGCATATTTATCAGTCAGGTTATACCAAACTGAAAAATTATACATATATTTGCGGCTGAATTTACGGTAAGAGCAGAAAAGAATGGACAGATATTTGATAATCAAGACAAGGGACGAATTTTTGCGTATAAGAATCAGTGATATACTTTATTTGGAGGCGGACAGGAACTATACCAAACTGCTTCTGAGCGAAGGGATTCAGTTTACCTTTGCCATCAATATCGGAAGGATAGAAGAAATGCTTGGGAATCAGGTACTGGACTATAAATCCATGTTGTTGCGTGTAGGCAAGAGTTTCATTATCAACAAAAGCTATATTCTGCAAATCAATTTGCCGAAACAGAAGTTATTATTGCTGACGCCCGGCGGAAAACCGCGTGAACTGCAAGTTTCCAAGGAACCGTTGCGGGCGCTGAAAGACATGCTTGAACAGGAAGGTTTGAAACAAAGCGAGAATCTGAAAAAGACATGATAATCAGAATAGGAAAGGCAGAAGACAATGATTTTGTAGCGGACGACGCCTATGTAAGCCGTTACCATGCCAAATTGATTCGTGACGAAAACGGCAACCTGTTCATTGAGGACGCCGATTCCACGAACGGTACGTTCGTCAACGGCGACCAGGTGATCCGAAAAAAAATCAGAGCGACAGACCACGTCACACTGGGTGAACACTATACATTAAATATAAGGGATGCCTTGAAATTCGACAACGACTACAGCGAAGAATTTGCCGCCCTGAAACCGGTCTACGACGCCTATATCAAAGAAAAAATACGGATACAGTCCTCCAATCAGTTTAAA
>JAISWC010000137.1 GCA_031271245.1 Tannerella sp.
CCATCATGCAAAGGCCGGGTTGCTCGCCGACCGTGTTGGCCAAAGTGGCGTCAAAATACTGAACATAATAATTCCCCACGTCCTGCTTCACCCACTCGTCGAAAATCGCAATCAGGAAATCGCCCCACTTTTTTGCAGGGACATTCCATGGCGCAGGTTTTCCGTCGACGGTCTCCACGATGGGGGCAAACTGTATGTAATGGCAGTCAATTTCCTTGAAAAAGTGATAAAATTCAAGCGGATAATCTGCATTGTAATCGTTGACCACACCCATGACATTGAACTCTACGCCATGTTTTTTCAGCAGCGAAATCCCCCGCATCACCTTGTGGAAAGAAGGACGCCCGTCGCGGTCTTTCCGGTATACGTCGTGGCAATGCTGCGGTCCGTCGACGGATATGCCTATCAGGAAATTGTTTTCCTTGAAGAAACGGCACCACTCGTCAGTCAGCAGCGTGCCGTTGGTTTGCAGCGCATTATCGATATGCATACCCTTGCCGTACGTTCTTTGCAGTTCAAGCGCTTTGCGGTAGAAGCCGATGTTGCGCATCAGCGTTTCCCCGCCGTGCCACGTGAAAAGCACGGCGCTCATGGTCTGTGATTCGAGATACTGTCGGGTGAACTCTTCGAGCAATTCCTCGCTCATAAGGTAATTCCCGGCATGTGGATACAGGTTTTTCTTTTCAATATAATAACAATATTTGCATCGAAGGTTGCAAATAGCCCCCGCCGGCTTTAACATGACATAAAGCGGGCGGGCAAAGGGGGCGATGATGTTCATTTTGGCAGGCATCAGGCGTTAGGCAATACAATTAAGAATTAATTTTCAACTTTCAATTTTCAACTTTACCTCCCGGCAGGATAGAGGGATGTTACCTGTGCGATGTGCATCAGCAGTTCGGTTTTCATGGCTTCCCTCACTGCGGCATACCGGGCGTCGGCATACAGGTTTTTGTATTCTTTCGGGTCGGCGGTCAAATGATACAGTTCGCCTTTGGTTTTGCGTTGGTCATTGTTGTCGATGTAAAGAATTAATTTCCATTCCCTGTTGCGCCACATGTAGGCGGGGCGTCCTTCTTCGTGCAGTTCGCTAAACGAGCCGCTACGGTTTTCTTCCGGATCGAGCAGATTGATGCCGCTCAACAGCGGTGATTTGGGCATATCGGCCACTTGCTGGAGCGTGGTATAGATGTCCGTCAACTGTACGTTTCGCTCGTCCGTTGTACCTTTTTTTGCCTTGTCGATATAACTTCCGGAAATTACCATCGGCACGCGTACACTGCTTTCGTAAAGGCAGTATTTGGTGAAGCGGTAATGGCGTTCCCCAAGCATTTCGCCATGATCGGAAACGAAGATAATGACTGCGTTGTCCAGGATGCCCTGCGCCTGAAGTTTACCCAGTACGAGACGAAAATAACTGTCCAGCCATGAACAGTTGGCATAATAGCGCAAGACGGTTTGTTTCCGCTGTTCGGGCGACAGTTTTTCAAACGCTTCCCGCCATGCCCGGTAACGCTCTTTGTGAACATCTGTCTGGTGATTATCTGAAAACATTTCCGGCGGCACATCGTCCATGTCGGGAATTTGATTGACGTCATACCAGCTCTCGAAAGGTTTGGGTATGTTAAATCCGGCATGTGGTTTCAGGAAAGAAAGGTAAAGGAAGAGCGGTTTTGACTTGTCGACGCCCTGGTCTATATATTCGAGACATTTCCCGGCGACCCACCCGTCGCGGTGATGACGGGCGTCTACCTGCGAGGTTTCGCCCAGGAAACCCAGCACATTTTCTTCCCCGCCGCCATATTTTGACGCCTCGGCGCGATATGCCTTCAGTCCTTCAGGGTCGTCGTCGTCCTGGTAAAAAGCGCCTTTTTCGAGTCCCACTTCTTTGGCGCCCACATAGCGAACATCAAATCCGCGCGTGGAAATGGACGCTCCTGTCCTGCCCCAGTGTGTTTTCCCGAACCCGGCGGTCTGGTAACCCGCCTTGCGGAGCATTTCGGGCAAGGGATCAATGGGCAGAAAGGGGTCGGAATAAGTGCGGGAACCATTACTGAGCACACCTGTCTGGAGCGGATAAAGCCCCGTCATCAGTGAAAAACGGCTGGGGACGCTCATGGGCGCCTGACAGACGGCCTGGCTGAATACGATACCTTCCCGCGCCAAACTGTCAATGGCGGGCGTTTTGATAACGGGATTGAATTTCCCGACAGCATCCCAGCGTTGCTGGTCGGTCATCAGGAAAATAATGTTCGGACGGCTGTCTTTTACCTGTGCCGCTACGGGCAATGTCAGGGACAGTATTGCGCCTGCTTTTACAATTTTATTCTTCATACAGTTCCGTTTTACCTGCCACATAATCGGCTGCAAGTTTATGCAATTCCGCTACTATATCTCTGTATTGCGGGTCATAGACAAGATTCCTCAATTCGTGCGGATCGTTGACGGGATCGGTCAGGAAGGCGCCGGCGCCGATGCCGAAAAATTCGGCGTACCGCCAGCGTTCCGTACGTACAACTACTCCGGTAATGCCTTTGTTGTGCTCGTTCCAGATTGTATATGCCGGACGGTTCCATTCTCCGTCCGGATTGTCAAGAAGCGGCTTGAGGCTTACACCTTCCAGTTCCCTGTATGGCGGCAACCCGCATAAATCTATCAATGTGGGATAAATATCGAGCATCTCGACTATGCGCGGAGATGGACGTCCGTTTCCCTTTGCACGCGGGTCAAGGATGATAAAAGGTACGCGCGCGCCCTGCTCCCACAGCGAACCGGCTTTTGACCATTTGCCTTTCTCGCCGAGTTGATAACCGTGATCCGCCCAGAAAACAATAATGGTATTTTCACGAAGTCCCTGTTTATCCAATTCGGCGAGCACCCGTCCCACGTTCCAGTCCACATAACTGACGCAGGCCAGGTAAGCGCGGATCATGGCGCGGGCTTCTTCGGGCGAAGCCGAACGGTTGATGAAAAGGTCGGCGTTCGTGCGACGGATGGAGCCAGCCGGGAAACCGGCGGGGACAGAGGGAAGGGATGCAAAATCGGGCGGCAACGGAATGTTTTCAAGCGGATACTGTTCGAAGAATTCCGCAGGCGCTATCAGCGGGGAATGAGGTTTGGAGAATCCGCAGGCGATGAAAAAGGGCTGCCCGGCGTTCCTGCTCTGCCTGATATATTCAATAGCTCTGTTGGCCACTCTTGTGTCGCCGAGGCTGTCGACTGCGCTGCCCGAGACAGCTTCCCACCTGTCGGAATGGCTATTGGGATCGACCGGGCCGGGAGTAAGTTTCGGCAAGTTCCGCGCCAGTGCGGTAAATACCCGCTCGCTTGAAGCATACGAAGGCGCTCCGGTACTGACCGGGGCGCTCCATCGTCGTTCTTCGCCGCCTTCAGTCCAGGCTTCGGTGTCGTCAATTCCGCCGTGGAAGATTTTCCCGGTACGGAGGGATGCGTATCCATGCTGTTTGAAATATTTCGGCAGACTGATCCAGTCGGGGTAGGTTGCGCCGAAAAACTCACGGTTGGCATTACTGTATAACCCGCTGGTGGTAGGCCTGCGACCGGTGAGCAGGGACGAACGCGACGGCCCGCTTAACGGATACTGGCAGTAAGCATGTTCGAAACGGACGCCCTGTCGCGCTAGTTGATCCAGATTGGGGGTCTGCGCCAGGGGACTGCCGTAAATACTGAGTTCGGCACGCATGTCGTCAGATATCAGGAAAAGGACATTCATCGATCTTTCGTTTTGCGAAAATACCGGAAAGATAGATAGCGAGCCTAATATGGCGGCGCCTGTTGTAGTTATTTTATTCATATACGGAATTGTTTTAGAGTGCAAATTTAATGAAATAATTGGGTTAATTCTTTTCTTACTCCTGTGTGGTAACAACGATTTGCCCGCCCGTGCCGCAAGTCTGCGACTTGTGGCCATTCTAAATTACTTATTCTTAAATTATTACTCATCATATTTTTCTGTTTTTTATATGCTACAAGATATAATCTTGCGACAAGCGGAGGTTTTTTGGCAATATACCAAACTTTCAACCGAGTGAAAACATCTATCCAATGCTGCACTGCAAGGATAACTTCGCTGTCTGAAAACCGATTTGGA
>JAISWC010000188.1 GCA_031271245.1 Tannerella sp.
GAGGGTAAAGGAAGACATTTTCAGACTGCTCGACTATCTGGAGCATATCGCCACCTACGGAGTTCATGAGGAAACGGGAAACAAGGTGAACATTTATGTGGCCGACGTGGATGTCACCAGTTCGTATGCCTACATCAGGGGAGACAATTTCAATCTCTGTGTCCTCAAAACCTTTTTCCTCGCATCGGCGACGTCGACGGACGAAGTGATCTACGAAAAAACCAAAAACTGGATCACCGCCACACTAAGGCTATCCACACTGATTACCGTGGCCAACGAACGACAGCGGGTGCTGTATTTCGAACGGCAGCGGGAGATTGTGCGCTCGCTGTAAAAAACAACTTGTATGGAATGGATTCATGAACTATTGTGGGGCGAAGGCATCGCCCATTCGGTACTGTTGCTGTCCGTGGTAATTTTCCTGGGGATTCTGCTGGGACAAATCAAGGCAGGCGGGATTTCGCTGGGAGTCACGTTTGTGCTCTTTGCCGGCATTCTGCTGGCGCATTTCGGCTTTTCGATGAATCCGCACATCCTTCATTTTTTCAAGGAATTCGGGCTGATTCTGTTTGTCTATTCGATTGGGATGCAGGTAGGCCCCGGATTCTTTTCCTCTTTCCGCAAGGGCGGGATGACGCTCAACCTGCTGGCCGCGGGCGTTGTTTTCCTGGGCGTACTCGTCACCCTGTCCATTCACTGGCTGACGGGCATTCCGATGCCTACGATGGTCGGCATCCTGTCCGGCGCCGTCACCAATACGCCCGGTCTGGGCGCCGCCCAGCAAGCCTGGTCCGATGTGCACGGGACGCCCGACGGTTCCATTGCCCTGGGCTATGCCGTGGCCTATCCGCTGGGCGTGGTGGGAATCATCCTGTCCATCCTGTTTGTCCGTCTGGTGTTCCGCGTCCGTTTCGACGAGGAAACAAAACGGCTGAACCTCGAAGACGATTCGCACGCCAATGCCGCGCGTCCCGTCTCTCTGATGGTGAAAAACCCGGCCATCTTCGGCCGTACCGTCAGCGAGATTTCAGCCCTGATGAAACACCGGGAGTTTGTGATTTCGCGCATCTGGTACAACGACAGCAAGAAAATTGAAATGGTGACGGCCGATACGGTATTGCACGAAAACGACAAAATCTTCGTCATCACCAACGAACAGGACGCCGAGACGGTGAAGGTATTCGTGGGCGAGGAGATACCGATGGAACGCAAACAGTGGATACGTTCCGAGAGTCAGTTTATCAGCCGGCGGATTCTGGTGACCAAGTCCAACCTGAACGGCAAACGGCTGGGAGACCTTAAACTGAGAAAAATCTCCGGCGTCAACATCACTCGCATCAACCGTTCGGGCGTGGACTTTGTCGCCTCGCCGAACGTGACGCTGCAGGTGGGCGACCGGCTGACGGTGGTCGGCACCGAGTCGGCCATCGCCAACGTGGAGAGTGTGCTGGGCAATTCGATGAAACGGCTGAACGAACCGAATCTGGTGCCGATTTTTTTAGGCATCGCACTGGGCATTCTGCTGGGCAGCCTTCCGGTCACCATTCCCGGCATCCCGCAGCCCGTCAAGCTCGGCCTGGCCGGCGGGCCGCTGATTGTGGCCATACTGATCAGCCGTTTCGGATACAAATACAAACTGGTGACGTATACCACCATGAGCGCCAACTTGATGCTCCGCGAAATCGGGATTACGATCTTCCTCGCATGTGTCGGCATCGACGCCGGCGGCGGATTCGTGGAGACGATTCTGCATCAGGGAGGCCTGGCATGGATCGGTTACGGCTTCATCATCACCACCGTTCCCCTGCTGACCATAGGCGTGATTGCGCGTCATTTCTATCGGCTGAACTATTTCACGCTGACGGGCTTACTGGCCGGCAGCACAACCGACCCGCCCGCCCTGGCCTACGCCAATGTGACCGCCGGCAACGACGCGCCGGCCGTCGGTTATGCCACGGTCTATCCCCTGACCATGTTCCTGCGCGTGCTCACGGCGCAACTGCTGATCCTGTTTTTTGCGTGACACGCTGTAAATGAAATGCGCCCGATGAAATTGAGCATTGAAAATTATTTTCACCCTTCTCCTTAAAAATATTTGGTTCGTATGTCATAATACTTTACTTTTGTCCTCATTATTATTCAAAAAACTGGTTATGGAAAAAGAATACTTTTACTTAAATGGAGAAACGAAAGTAGGGCCACTTTCGTTGGAAGCGCTGAAATATGCGCCTGTTACGCCCACGACACTTGTGTGGACTAATACAATACCGGACTGGGTGGAAGCCCGCACGTTGCCGGAACTGGAAAGTCTTTTTAATTCGGCAGTTCCGCCGCCGCCACCGGCTTCATCGACGGTTCCGCCGCAAGCATCTTATTATGCGGAGAAGTTTGGGAATCCGGGTACGCCACCTCCCATGCCCGAAAATTATCTGGTTTGGGCCATTTTGACGACGGTACTCTGTTGTCTGCCGCTGGGAATTGTATCCATCATCAATGCAACGAAAGTAAGCACGCTGTACGCACAGGGCGATTATGCCGGAGCGCAAAAGGCGGCGGACGATGCAAAGAAATGGGCCATGTGGGGCGCTATCGTGGGAGGAATCGTTGTTATCCTTTATATCATATTCATTGTGGTTATCGGAGTGGCCGGAGGATTGGCGAACATGTGATTTTTCAACCTTTTTATTTTTATTGGGAGATTCGGGAAAGAGCCGGTTTTCGTCCGGCTCCCGAATCCTCAAATCTGTTTCCCGTAACTTGCGGATGTATCGAATAACAGGAAAAATCAGAATTTATGCGGTCGTTATCCTGGCGGGCATGATTGTGGCGGGCATCCTCTACTTCCGCTTCAATCCGGCCGATTCGCCGCTGTTTCCCAAGTGTCTCTTCCTGCTGCTGACAGGTCTGAAATGTCCCGGATGCGGTTCGCAGCGGACAATTCATGCCCTGTTGCATCTGGACTTCCGCGCGGCATGTTCGCAGAATATGCTGCTGGTAGCCTCTCTCCCGTATCTTTTCCTGCTGATTGCGGCGCAGGCGATTCGTTTTTTTTCCCCTTCTGCGACATTCCCCGTTCGCATCCAGCGGCCGGCCATCATTTGGACGTATTTTGCCATAGTACTGCTGTTTTGGGTGACAAGAAATGTGTTCGGGTTCTAACCTCATTGGGAATTGAGAATTGAGAATTGAGAATGAAACATGTTGGTTTTCCCGTTTTCGCCACAGTCTCCTTTTATTTTGTATCTTTGTCCGCTGAAAAAGAATTAAAGATAATTAGTTGAACGAAATGATAAAAAGTGAAGATCTCCCGTATCTCCCATACGACCGGATCAGCGCCTTTCAGGAGCAGAGACTCTCGGAAACGTTGGAATATGTCGCAGCCCGGTCGCCCTATTACAGGGAACTGTTTGCAAAAGAGAAAATAGACGTTTCAAAAATCCGGCATCCGGAAGATTTGCAGCACATTCCCGTGACCACCAAAAAGGATTTGCAACTCCGTAACGGGGAATTTCTCTGCGTACCGCCTGCGGACGTACTGGACTACGTGACGACCTCGGGCACGCTGGGCGAACCGGTCACCTTTGCCCTGACCCGCTCCGACCTGGAACGCCTGGCGCAGAGTGAATACCTTTCATATCAGATCTGCGGCTGCACCAGCGACGACATCCTGCAACTGATGGTGACCAACGACCGCTGTTTCATGGCAGGGCTGGCCAGTCTGTTCGGCAGTTTCCGGTTCGAGTCGGGCATCATCCGCTCGGGCAACGGGATTCCGGAACTTCAGTGGAATCTGATTCGCCGGATTCACCCGACGGTGTGCGTCTGCGTACCGTCATTCATCCTGAAACTGATTGAATTTGCCGTGGCGCGGGGCATTGATTACCGCCATTCGTCGCTGAAAAGAGCCGTCTGCGTGGGCGAAAACCTGCGTACCAGCGAACACGGATACAGTATCCTGGGCGAGAAAATTCACGCCCTCTGGCCGGAGCTTTCCCTCTATTCCAACTATGCGTCCACCGAGATGCAGTCCTCCTTTATGGAGTGCGAGAAACAGTGCGGCGCACACCACAAACCCGACCTGACAATCGTGGAGTTTCTGGACGACCACAACCGGCCGGTCCGCGCAGGCGAGCCGGGCGAAATCACCGTAACCACGCTGGGCGTGGAAGGCATGCCGGTGATCCGTTTCAAAACGGGCGACCTTTGCCTCCATTTCAAGGAACCCTGCGCCTGTGGACGCAACTCGCTGCGGTTAGGCCCCATCCTCGGACGCAAGGGACAGATGATCAAGTACAAGGGCACGACGCTCTATCCGCCGGCGCTCTATGACGTGCTCGACAATATCCCGGAGATAAGGAACTACATCGTGGAGGTGTACACAAACACGATCGGTACGGACAGCATCAGCATCCGCGTGGGCAGCACATGCAACAGCGAAATGTTTGTGAAGCAGATCAAAGACCTGTTCCGGTCGAAGATTCGCGTGGCGCCGGACATTATCTTTGAACCGGTCGAACTGATTGCCCAGAAGCAGCTCCCCCCGACCAGCCGGAAACTGATCAAGTTTTTTGACTACAGGGAGGAAAAATAACGGATGAACCGAATAAAAGCTGTATTTTTCGACATCGACGGGACGCTGGTCAGTTTCAAGACCCACCGCGTCTCGCCCTCGACGCTTGCCGCCCTCGACGCCCTGCGGGCCGGCGGAGTAAAGATTTTTGTGGCAACGGGGCGGATGCTGCCGATGATCGACGTGCTCGACGGGATTCCGTTCGATGGCTACATCACCTACAACGGCGCCTACTGTGTCGATGCCACTTGCCGGAACGTCATTTACGAATGTCCCGTCCCGCAGGAAGACCTGGAAGCGCTGGTGCATCACCTGGAAAAAGACCCTTTTCCGGTAGCCTTCATGCCGGAAGACGCCATCACCATCAACTTCGTGGACGACACAGTCAGGGAGGTGGCACGGTTCATCGACGTCCCGCTGCCGCGCCTGGAAGACCCGCGGGAGACGATCCGCAGGAAAGTATTTCAGTTCAGTCCGTATGTGAACGATGAAAAAATGCGATGCCTGGAGCAGCATGTGATTCCGCACTGCGAGGCGAGCCGCTGGATGCCGCTGTTTGCCGACGTAAACGTGCGCGGCGTCAGCAAGCAGACCGGCATCGACCGGATGCTGGAACACTACGGCCTGAACCTCGGCGAAACCATGGCCTTCGGCGACGGCGGCAACGACATCCCCATGCTCCGGCACGCAGCCGTCGGCATAGCGATGGACAATGCCGCCGACCACGTGAAAGCGGCCGCCGACCACATCACCGCATCGGTCGACGATGATGGCATCGAACAGGCTTTCCGCCATTTCGGAATGCTGTAAATCCGACTGTCCCGAACGGACATGTTGAAACTGATTTTTTGCTACCTTTACACCGGCAAAAAAAAATGTAAGATTATGGCGACAATTTTAAAGTCAGACGGGCGGGAATTTAAAGAAAATCCCAACAAGATAGACGGTTTCAGGATATTCTCCGATGTTTCGAGGATTAAAAAAGGAGTGAATCCTCAACAGTTGAATTTCGATTTGCGGCAGTTAAATCCGGGTCAATACTGTGCGGCATATCATTTTCACCGGTATGCGGAGGAGTTGTTTATGATCATTTCCGGTTCTGCCACGTTGAGAACGCCGGAAGGACTGGAAGTTGTCGAAAGCGGCGATTTGATCTTTTTTGAGATGGGCGCATCGGGAGCGCACCAGCTGTACAACCATACGGATGAACCTTGTACCTACTTGGATATAAGAACTTTTATGGGATATGACGTATGCGAATATCCCGAT
>JAISWC010000254.1 GCA_031271245.1 Tannerella sp.
AGAGTGATCTCCGTGCCTGTACATGCGCCTTCGGATGAGTTGCAAGTATTTTTCGACGGAGCCGATGCGCTTGCCGAAGGAAGTTATACCTTCCACTGGGTGTCGTCCGACCAGCATGAAAATAAATCAATGGTTTTTGAGAAGATTGCCAGCGTGTATGGCGCGCTTTATCAGGAAAAACTTCTTAACAGACGAATTCTGGAAACCATTCCCGACGATGCTGCCCAAAAATTGACCATCAGATGGGCGCCCGGCAGTTCCGAAGAAGAAATAGGCATTGAATTGCAATATACCACCACCGGCGGAGAACTGAAAACCGACCGGTATCCCCGCAACCTTGTTACAACGCTGATACTCGACGACATTGATTTCACAAAAGGCGTTACCTACCGGACGCTGTACGTTCCCGAACCTGCGGCCATTGATACCTTTTATACCGCAACAACCAGGGCAAGTATTGTGAAAATCACCAATGTGGCGAGAGGCAAACCTGCCGTCTCCAGCGACAACTTGAATGCGACGTATCCGGCAGAAAAAGCAGTTGACGGACAACTCGGCGACGCCTCGCGGTGGGTATCTTCCGCCAGTGGCAGCGAACACTGGATAGAAATAGACCTGCAAGGAGAATACAGCATCAACAGTTATGCTTTCTGGAATGGCTCCAGCAACAATTATTCCAACAATCCGCTGGCCTCCTTCAAATTGCAGGCATGGATCAATGACGCATGGATCGATGCACATGCTTCAGCCGTTCCCAACGACGGGCCTTTCAGTACGGATTTCCCGCCGGTAACCACCACAAAGGTGCGCTTCGTTACTCCAACCCAGACGCGTATATACGAACTGGAAGTCTATTCAAAAATAGTATATTAAGCGATGCAAAATAAACAGGGTATAACAGTGCTTCCGGCTGACATGGTCAGCCGGTTTGCCGGAAAAGATAAAATGTTATATTTTGTTTATTTCGCATTCCTGAATTAAAAAAAATCGGAACCCTGCAAAGACACGGGCCTTGCAAAGACAGAACCATGATTGACGGAATTTCGCAGAGAAAACAGTACTTCTGTCCGGCTGGCTCTTTGTGGAATATAATTATATTTTATTTACTCCGTTATATAACTAATAATTTATATCATATCACAAATCTATGAACAACAGAAGAAATTTTATCAAAAAAGCTGGTTTGATAGCGATGGGCGCCGCCACAACACACACTGGATGGCCGGCGGCGCCGACGGACAAAAGCCGGACGGTATCGCTGTCTAAAAAAAAGATCGGCGTGGACAGCAAGTGGGACGTCATTGTAGTGGGCGGAGGCCCGGGTGGATGCGCTGCCGCCATATCTGCAGCGCGCGAAGGCGCCAAAACCCTTTTGATTGAAGCCCTGGGACAACTTGGTGGAATGGGCGTTGCCGGCATGGTGCCGGCATGGTGCCCGTTTTCCGACGGTGAGAAAATCATCTACCGCGGGCTGGCGGAAAGAATCTTTAATGAATCCAAAAAAGGCGTTCCTCACGAATCCAAAAACAAATTAGACTGGGTACACATCAACCCCGAATATCTGATGACCGTATATGACAGGCTGGTAACGGAATCCGGCGCCCGGACGCTTTTCTTTTCCCGTCTGGCGGCAGTAGAAATGGCCAGCAACGATACGGTAGATGTGTTGATTGTCGCCAACAAATCCGGACTGACAGCATTCAAGGCCAGCGTATATATCGACGCTACCGGCGACGGCGATCTTGCCGCATGGGCGGGAGCGTCTTTCAAACGGGGCGATGAAAACGGCGTGGTGCAGAGTTCCACCCTGTGCTTTTCATTTGCCAACGTAGATACCTACCGTTATGTGAACGGACCCAATCTGCATACCGGCAATAAAAACAGCCCTGTTCATGAAGCCGTTGCCTCGGGGAAATATCCGCTGATCGACAAACACTTCTGCAACAATCTGATCGGTCCGGATGTAGTGCAGTTCAACGCCGGACATCTGGTAAACGTGGACAGCACCGATCCGTGGGCGTTGTCGGAAGCCATGATGAAAGGCCGGCAGATAGCCGCCCAGTACCTGTCGGCCATGAGGGATTTACAGCCTCAGACTTTCGGAGGAGCGTTTCTGGTAAAAACGGGAAGTTTGCTGGGCGTCCGTGACAGTCGCAGGATTGAAGGCGACTATACTTTTACGGTAGATGACTGGATGCAACGCCGGACCTTTGAAGACGAAATAGGCCGCAACTGTTACTATATTGATGTACACAAGGAAGGTCACAAGTCCACCCGTTACAAAAAAGGAGAATCGCACGGCATACCCTACCGCTGTTTGACGCCCCTGAAATTGAAAAATGTGCTGACTGCCGGCCGGTGTATTTCCACGGATGAAGAGGCATTTGGCAGCCTTAGAGTGATGCCTCCGTGCCTGGTAACGGGGGAAGCAGCAGGAATGGCGGCTGCACACGCCATCCGGCAGTCCGGGAATGATGTGCATAAAATTGACATACAGTTCCTGCGCAAAAGGTTAAAGGAAGAAGGACAATATTTTTTATAACAATGTTTGGCATTATGATACGCAGCAGTATTTTTTTAATAGCGGTTATATGTGCGGCCGGCTGTTCATCCGACCGGTACGATGTGGTAATATACGGCGGAACTTCTGCCGCGGTTACAGCGGCAGTACAGGTCCGGAAGATGGGTAAATCGGTGATCATCGTCTCGCCCGACAGGCATCTCGGCGGTCTGACCAGCGGCGGCCTCGGCTTCACCGATTCGGGAAACACGGGTAGTATCGGCGGTTTGTCCCGCGAGTTCTACCATCGCATATATCTCGAATACCAAAAGGACGAGACCTGGCGCTGGCAGCCTCGGAGCGAATACGGTAATCAGGGGCAAGGCACCAGAGCCATGCGCGATGACGAGCAAACGATGTGGATTTTTGAACCTCGCGTGGCGGAGAAAGTTTTCGACGACTGGATTGTCGAATACCGCATTCCGGTAGTGCGCGAAGCATATCTCGACCGCGAGCGCGGCGTCCTCAAAGAGGGAGCGAGAATCGTTTCCATCACCACCCTGGACGGTAAAATTTATCGCGGCAAGATGTTTATCGACGTCACATACGAAGGCGATCTGATGGCTGCCGCAGGAGTGAGCTATCATGTGGGACGCGAAGCAAACGCAACTTACGGCGAGACATGGAACGGCAATCAGTACGGCGTATGGCATCACAGGCACTATTTCAAAAATCCCGTTGACCCGTACAAAATCCCCGGCGATTCTGCCGGCGGTCTGCTCAAATACATTGACAACAGCACGGAAGGCCTCAAC
>JAISWC010000298.1 GCA_031271245.1 Tannerella sp.
CGCGTATCGTCCGGGAAGTTCAGCGCGACATTCTTTTCCGTGAGGGCGATGGCCTTTGCCGAGCTGTCCACCGAATGGACGAGGCCGGCTCCGCCGCGCAGCGCGTAGACCGAGAAGCCGCCGGTGTAGCAAAACAGGTTCAGCACGGAACGGTTGCAGGCATACTGTTCCAGCAGCAGGCGGTTGTCGCGCTGGTCGATGAAGAAACCCGTTTTCTGTCCTTTCAGCCAGTCCACATGGAAACGCAAACCCTTCTCAATCGCAACCGGCTCCGCCTCCGGCCGTCCGTACAGCGATTCGTTTTCCGGTTCCGGCACCGCTTTGAAGGGCAGTGTTCCCTCCGATTTGTAGTAAATGTGCTGCAAACGTTCACCCATCACCTCTTTCAGGGCGTCGGCAATGGCAATGCGGGCGCGGTGCATCCCGACCGAATGAGCCTGCATGACGGCCGTCGCGCCGTAGACGTCGACGACCAGTCCCGGCAGGCGGTCGCCCTCGCCGTAGACCAGGCGGTACGTGTCGTTGTCGGCGACGCCGGCCAGTCCGAGCGTGTGGCGCAGTTCACAGGCCGCACGCAACCGCCCGACCCAGAAGGCATGATCGATGACGTCCGGATGGAACGACAGGATGCGTACGGCAATGCTCCCGATCTGGTAATGGCCGGTTCCCAGAAACGTCCGGTCGGCGGCAAAGACGTCGACCGTGTCGCCTTCTTCCGGATGGCCCTGCACCGAGGCGATGGCGCCGGAGAAGACCCACGGATGAAACCGCCGGAGCGATTCCTCCTTTCCGGGCTTGAGAAAGATGCGGCCGCCGTTCATGGATGCGCGGTGAGATGTTGATAAATCCGCAGGCAGGCCCAGGCGTCCAGCGCAGCGTACTGCTGCATGGGGGCGGTCAGCGTGTCGGCTTCCCAGTTGCTGAGCTGCGCCCGTTTCGATATCTTGCTGCCGAACAGGATGGCGTAAATTTTCCGCAGACTGGCTTCCTGAATGCCGAACTGCGTCACGAACTTTTGCAGGTCGATGAAGCCGTCCGGCTCGAGCGGCGCCAGCTTGCGCAGGGCATGGAAATCGTCGAGGAGCGACAGCCCGACTTTGGTGACCTGTCCGTTTTCCAGAAAGTCCTTCAGCAGGGCGGGCACGCCTCCCAGCCGGTTCAGGCGAAACAGGTAGCAGATGCGGTCGGTCGAGAGCTGTATCAGGCACACCCGGTGATGGTCTTTTTTGGAAAAGTTGGGGCGCGTCTCCGTGTCGAAGCCCACCAGGCCGGCAGCCTCCAGACACGCAAGGGCTTTTTTTACGTCCGTCGGCCGGTCGACAACGACAATCTGTCCGGGGAAGACTTCGGCCGACATGTCGGCCATCTGTTCGCGGGTGATGGTGAGGGCGTAGTTCATGCTTCGTCGCCGGAAGAGAGGTAAATATCTTCGTTGTGGCGAAGGACGTGCAGCGCCTTCAGTGCGTTGAGCAGGGACTGTCCCCAGAACTGCCGGAAATTGGCCATGCACAGCGACAGGGCGAACGACATGGTTGCCTCGTGTCCTTGCCGGAAGAGGTACGCGAAATTGCCCAAGTCCTGGTACATGTCCGCCAGATTCTCGGAGATGAACGCGATAATCGGCGTGTCGCTGCCGGCCATATCCGGCATAAACGTATCCAGATAGCAGTCATGTTCGCCCAGCAGGCCGGCGATGCGGGCGCGAAGGGCATCGTACGTCTCTTCCGTGATAAAGCCCGTGCCGCCCTCTTCGTCCGGGGACGGCGTTTCGGGCAGCAAAGCGACCTTCAGATAGAGCAGGGGCAGCAGTTTGGTAGCCCGGTCGACAAACCTGAACCACCCCGAAGCAGCAATGTCGCCCTCCAGCCATCCGCAAAATTCAACGGCCACCGTGACAAATTCCAGCGTATTTTTATCGTAAATCATTTATTTGCAGTTAGCAGTTATTTTTTAATAACCGCAAAGATACTGTGTTTTTTGGATTGTCATGCAAATTTGTCCACGAATTACACGAATTACACGAATTTCCACGAATCACCCAAAAACATTAAAAACCATTATTGTCAGATATATGCATGATATCCGTATGTGCTTATCTGACAGGCGGCAGTGATTATTAGGACATGTACGTGTTTGCCGGAGAGCATGGCCGTCTGTTGCCGTTTCATAATTTATTTGATGCTCAGTCGCTGCAGGGCATCGCGGATTTTCTCGCCGGTGGGGAGGCGAGCGGGCACCAGGGGCAGGCGCAGCTTGTTTTCGATGTATCCCGTCAGATGCAGGAGGCATTTCACGCCGGCCGGATTACCGTCGACCGCAAGCAGTTCGAACAGCTCGACGAGACGGGCATGTATCACCCGTGCACTTTCGTAATCGCCCGACAGCGCCAGGCGTACCATCCGGCCGAACTCTGCCGGCAGGGCGTTTCCAATCACCGAAATGACGCCGGCGGCGCCCAGGGCAATCAGCGGGAAGGTGAGGCTGTCGTCGCCGGAAATCACCTTGAAATGCCGCGGTTTGTTTTTGAGGATGCTGTCTATCTGGACGATATTGCCGGAGGCTTCCTTGACAGCCACTACGTGTTCACACTCGCGGGCGATGCGCAGCGCGGTCTCTGCCGTCATGTTCACACCTGTCCGTCCCGGTACGTTGTACAGTATCAGCGGCTTCGGCGTGGCTTCGGCAATGGCTTTGTAATGCCGGTAAATGCCTTCCTGCGACGGCTTGTTGTAGTAGGGCACCACCGACAGGATTCCGTCGATACCGCAGAAATCACTCTGTTCCAACTTCCTTACTACCTCGCGCGTACAGTTGCCGCTCACGCCCAGCACAAGCGGTATGCGCCGGCGAACCTGCGCGACCGTCCGGCGAACAATCTCCGCCTTTTCCTCTTCGGCCAGTGTGGGCGTCTCGGCGGTCGTACCCAGGACGACCAGATAGTCCGTCCCGTTCTGCACCTGATATTCTACCAGTCTTTGCAGCGCCTCGAAATCCACGCTGTCGTCTTCCCTGAACGGCGTCACCAGGGCAACGCCCATTCCTTTCAAATCCATATCTATCATTGGAATATAACTGTTTCTTTTTCTGTTTGCTGTTTCAAGGGTTTTTAGAGCGAATCATTTGCAAATAGTTCAGGACTTGCCGGAACAGAAACGGGATGTCGTGCATGCCGTCTTTCATGACAATGGAAAAGTCGTACCAGTCCTTGTCCGAAGCATGTTTGGCGCCTACTTTGAATGCGGCCGGATGCTGTAGCATCAGGTAACGCATGGCCAGACACGCGCCGCCGGTCAAATCGAGCAGCATGTCTGCCGGGAGATGCCGGAGTTGCTCCAGAATATAATGCTTCGGGAATCCCCAGCAGTCAATATCCTTATTCGCCTCCACCAGGAGGTAGCCGTAATCCCATATCCGCGCAGGGTCCTGCTTTAGAGTATAGATACATACATGCACGTTTTTCTTCATCGCTTTCAATGTATGAATACAGGCCTCCACCGTTTTCCAGTCGGATACGTTGCACAGGATGAGAATGTGTCGCGTGTCGTCCAGCGCACGGTAGTGCAGCCGTCTTGTCCCGGAGGCTTTCCGTAGCGCTTCCGTTTTCCTGTTTATAAAATATTCGGTGAAAATCATTCTGTCAATTTTAGAAATTCTTCTTCCTGGATAATCTTGACGCCCAGCTTTGCAGCCTTTGCCTGTTTAGCCGGTCCCATGTTGTCTCCGGCCAGCAGGTAATCTGTATTTCCGGAGATAGCGCCCGCGTTTTTCCCGCCGCAACGCTCGATCATTGCCTTGTATTCGTCGCGCGAATGATGCGTAAACGTGCCGCTGATGACGAAGGTCAGCCCTTCCAGT
>JAISWC010000309.1 GCA_031271245.1 Tannerella sp.
GCCAGATGCCGTTCCATGCATCCGTACTTCCCGGCTTGCTCAGGCAATAGAGTTGTATGGTATCGTTCCAGCGTTCGTTTTCGTACAGGTTATGCAACAATTCCCTGACTTTGCTGAAAGGAAGTATCTCCCGGCGTTCGGCCGGATTCAGATCTTTCCGTATTTCCATAAACCGCTGATACAGGGAACGCAGCCCAGGTGCACGGAAAGCATGGATGCGGAAACGAATCGCCACCGTATCTCCCGCTTTCCAGTCCGGCGCCCGGTCTCCCGAAGGCTTCAGCGCGCCCATCATGGCCATGGTCTTCCGCACAGCCGGCGCCGTGATGGAAAACGTCGCCCGGCCCTGTTCCCTGTTCTCTTCCACAGACAGGCCGTGATTCCCAAAGCGGCTGCCCTGTGTGGTCAGGACCATCCATCCCCGTTGCCTGTCGGGCGAATGAAACGCCATCAGCGGAGTAGTGGCATTGCCGGTATTCAATTCGATTTTTCCTGTTCCGTGCTTTCCCAGCGTGGGCTGCACGGTGGTAGTGGTCGGCATGTCCGGACGCCATTCCGCCGGATCATACCAGTATGGAGGATAGGAAATGTCCTTTATATCGAAACGGTTTCCATCGTAAACAATCGCCGGTATAAACACAAACTCCCGTGCATTCCATTCGCTGAAAAGAAAATCAACGCCAACCGCCACTTCACGCGCTTCGCCTTTCAGAAGTTTCCAGGTCAGCTGATAGTCCGTTGCATCCGGCTGCCCGTCCACAGACCGGGTCGTCACGCCAAGTTCCCATTCCGCGCCGTTGCGATCCGTCACATGACTGCCGTGTTCCATCCGGAGCGTCAATGCTTCTTCTACCTGCGTATCCTTATAATATCGCACCATCGCTCTTATCTCTCCATCCGCTTTCTCGATCGGGGTGGCACAAAGCGTTTGCCACAGGGGGAAAACAAGTAATCCCATATTTATCCATACAACTCGTTTCATACTGAAATTCAATTTATTTTCAACGGCAAAATTACATAAAAGAATGACATGATCAAACATGCCGGAATGCGACGGGTGAATTTCAACTTGTCGCACCGACTGTCCGATCTAATTGGAAAAGTACGAAGTCATTACGGAAAAATTTATGTACATTTGTCAACTAATTTAATGGTTTAAACGATGAGATACTTTAATATAGCAGGACCCTGTAACAGCGCAAAGCATTACATGATAGACGCCTCCACCCGCTTGCAGGGTGTGGAGCAGTTGATAGACAGCGAACAGTATTTTGTGATTCACGCAGCGCGTCAGAGCGGGAAAACAACCTATCTGCAGGATTTGACCCAACGACTCAATGCCGAAGGAAAATATTACGCGCTGTACTGTTCGCTGGAAAGCGCCCAAAACGTGGTTGAACCGGAACGCGGCATACCTGCAATTTTTGATTGTATTGTTCTTGCTTTACAAAAGACATCCATACCTTTCACCTATAATGAAAATTACGAGCGGGATAAAAAAAACAGACCATTGGTGCTTTTGACACTGTTTTTGATGAATCTGGTCAAAAGTCTGGACAAGCCGCTGGTGGTTTTATTTGATGAAGCGGACTGCCTCAGTGAAGGGACATTAATCTCTTTTTTGCGACAGTTGCGAAACGGCTACAATGACCGCAGTTTTGCGCCTTTTGTCCACTCCATTGCGCTGGTCGGAATGCGCAATATTCGCGACTACAAGGTCATGATTCGTCCCGAAAGTCAGTCGCTGGGCAGCGCAAGCCCGTTCAATATCATAACGGAAACATATACGTTGCAAAACTTCACCAAAGAAGAGATTACACAGCTTTACCGGCAACATACCGGCGAAACCGGACAGATATTTGAAGACGACGCCACAGAACTGGTCTATGAACAGACACAGGGACAGCCGTGGATAGTTAACGCCATTGCTCACGAAGTGATTGTGAGAATCCTGAAATCGGACTGCACAAAACCGGTGACAACGGAATTAGTAAATCAAGCCATCCAAAACATCATTCTCACCCGTCCTGCGCATATCGACAGTTTGCTCGAAAGGCTGAAAGAAGACCGCGTGCGCAAAATAATAGAGCCGATGATTCTTGGCGAAGGTTTTATTAATAAAGAGTCGGACGATTTTTTATACACGAGAGATTTGGGACTGATTCGTGTAGAAAATGCACAGATAAAACCGTCAAATCCGATTTACGCTGAAGTAATTATCCGCAAATTGTCGTCTCAGATGCAGGACGAACTGCAAAATCCCCAATATCCTTATCAGATGCCCCGTTATCTGAAACAGGACGGCAATATAGACGTCGATTATCTGATGCGCGATTTCCAAAAATTCTGGCAACTGAATAACGGAGTCTGGTTAGAGATGTGCGATTATCCTGAAGCGGGACCTGTGCTTGTGATGATGGCATTCCTGCAACGCATAGTTAACGGCGGAGGCGACATAATCCGTGACATGGCGTCGGGAAACGGGCGTCTCGACCTGCTGCTGACATATAAAGACAAAAAATATCCGATAGAACTGAAGATACGTTACGGGAAAAAATATATCAGCGACGGTCTCGACCAAACCGCCCGTTATATAGACCTTCAGTGTTGTAACGAAGGCTGGATGGCGGTATTCGACCGGCGTACAACCGTCGCATGGGAAGATAAACTCTATATGAAAAAAGAAATTGTGGATGGCAAAACCATTACGATTGTCGGACTTTGAGAAAACAGTAACAGACAATAATCATGAACAAAACTTTATTTTGCGCAGTTACCGTCCCTGCCGAAAATAAGGGTTTTCTACTATCCATCCTGTTTTGCGACAATTTGAATTGAAAATCGACGCAGTCAAATGCACCCCTGAAGAACTGTTGTTTTATTAACAAAAGGGACGGTAACAACGGATATGCTGACCGCAGACATCCGGAGAAGTTCTTCACTGACGGAAGCAGATGTAAAGGGCGTGCTGACGGCGCTTGTCCATGCCATGAGAGACCGGCAAACTCAGAAAGGTTTACTTTTTCAGATATCCCCTCTATGAGAATATTCATTGAATCTTTGAATGGCCTGCTGCATCCCGTCGATTTCGGCCAGTCCCTTGAGCCGTCCGTAAAGGGGATAGCCGGGATTGGCCGTTCGCGAGAAGTCGTCCAGTATGCGGACGCCGTGGTCGGGACGGAACGGCATACGCGCGTCTTTGCGTCCGGCACGGATGCGGGCGGCCTGTTCTTCCAGCAGAATCCGGATGACGGTGAACATGTCGACGCTTCCCGTCAAGTGGTCGGACTCGCGGAAACTGTGGCAAGACAGGGCTACCGTGTTGCGCAGGTGGACGAAGTGTATCCGCGGAGCCAGTGCGCGCGCCATGGCTGCCAGGTCGTTGTCCGGGCGGGTCGACAGCGAACCGGTGCAGAAGGTGACGCCGTTGGCCGGCGAATCATACTGCGCCGTGATATGCAGGAAATCGTCCAGCGTGCTCGCAATGCGCGGCAGTCCCAGCAGGGGAAAGGGCGGGTCGTCGGCGTGGATGCAAAGGTTGACACCCGCTTCTTCGGCCACCGGGACGACGTCGCGCAGAAAACAGGCCAGATGTTCCCGCAACACCTCCGGGCCGATGTGTCTGTAGGTATCCAGGCGGTTCAGAAACTGCCGTTTGTAATCGCCGCCGTCGCCGACGGCGCCGTGGATAAAGGCCTGCGTGACGATAATGATATTGTGCGCCAGTTCCTCCTGTTGCGCGGCGGTCATGCGGCGGGCTATCTCCCGCGCCTTCCGGCAGACGGCAGGATCGTAGTCGTCTTCCGCGTCTTTGCGCCGGAGGATGTGGATGTCGAAGGCGGCAAACGTCGGGTAGTCGAACAGCATCGACTCGCCGCCCCGCCCGTCCGGGCAGTGCAGGTCGGTGCGCGCCCAGTCGAGCACGGGCATAAAATTGTAGCACACCGTGTCGATCCCGCACGCGCCCAGATTGCGCAGTGACCGGCGGTAGTTCTCCACCAGACGCGGATAGTCGGCCGAATGTGTCTTGATGCCTTCGGCCACGGGAAGGCTCTCGACCACGCTCCAGTGCATTCCGCGGGATGCGATGGCGTCCCGCACGGCGCGGATCTCTTCCACCGGCCAGACCTCGCCGGCCGGGAGGTGATGCAGCGCCGTGACGACGCCCTCAACCCCCATTTGTCGCAAATAGTCCAGCGGTACGGAATCGCCCTGCCCGAACCATCGCCAGGTTTTCTCCATCGCCATCGCTCAGACGCCGCTGAATGAACTGAAACCGCCGTCCACCGGAAGGATGGCGCCGGTGATGAAACTGGCCTGTCCGGAACAGAGAAAATGTACCGCCCCGTTCAGCTCCGTGATGTCGCCGAAGCGTTTCATGGGCGTGCGCGCCAGTATTTTCCGGCTCCGTTCCGTATAGCTGCCGTCGGGATGGAGGAGTACGGCGCGGTTCTGGTTGCCGATGAAAAAGCCGGGCGCCAGCGCGTTCACGCGGATGCGTTCGCCGAACTTCAGCGCCATTTCCATGGCCAGCCATTTGGTGAAAATGCTTACGCCGCTTTTCGCCACCGAGTAGCCGGGTACCCGCGTGATGGCCGAGTAGCAGGCCATGGAGGCAATGTTGATGATGCTGCCTTCGCCCTGCCGCGCCATGGCTTTGCCGAAGACGAGGCTGGGACAGACCGTGCCGTTCAGGTTCAGGTCGGTCACGCGGTTGAAGTCTTCGATTTTCATGTCAAACACGTCCTGGTCTTCCGCCAGTGTCGCCCCCGGCAGGTTACCGCCCGCCGCGTTGATCAGGATGTCGACACGTCCCCAGGCCGTCAGCAGCTGTTCGCGGGCAGCCTCCAGACTGGCCATGTCGAGCACGTTGCAGAGAATGCCCGTCACCCGGCCGGACGGTTCCAGTTCCCGCAGCCTTTTCTCCAGCGCATCCCCGTCGATGTCGAGGATGGCAACCTTCACTCCGTTTTCCACCAGGCTTTTCGAAATGCTTCCTCCCAGCACGCCACCGCCGCCGGTCACGACGGCTACTTTTCCGCTTAAATCCAGGTTCATCATTTCAGTCTGTATTTTTCGTATTCTCCGGCAATGTTCGCCTGTCCGGCGTCGCCCGCATGGACGAGTACACGGTAGCGAAGCGTGATTTTTTCTCCCTTCTTCAGGCGGGTAGCCCGGTCGTCCGCCGGCCAGTACATGGGGGTGGGAGAAATAAAACCGTAGTCGCGCGTGAACCAGGGCGACGGAAACCACGGGTTGGACGGGTGCTGCAGGACGGCAATGCCTTCGACGCCGGTCTTCCGCGTTCCGTAACAGTCTATCCAGGGAGAGGGTACGCCGAACGTGGCTTTTTCGCCTTCCAGTCCTTCGGCGTTCACCATCGTTCCGCCCTGCTCGACGGACAGGTCCGGATCAATGCGGGCGCTGAACAGCGAGTGATTCGTTTTCAGGATGGTCACGTCCGTCAGCATTTCCATTTCGATGTCGAAATCCAACTGGTAGAGCGTGGCGGAGGGCGCCGTGACGGTGATTTTCCGGCGGTCGAGGATGGGCGCTTCCGCATCGGGACGCTTCCAGATGCACTCGTCTTCAATGACGGCGCGTTCGCCTCCGGCTTCCGTGATGCGGGCGCCGAGGGAAACGATGCGTCCCCGTTCCAGCCCTTCCTGCCAGTAGTTGCCATCATTCACGCGGTCGCACCCGAAAAAGAGCGACGAGTGATGGGGCCAGATGCCGTTGCGCATCGAGGTGACGCTGCCGCCCGACACCGGCCCGTTGACCGGGAAGAAGAAGGGATACTTCTCGTCTTCCTGGAAACGGTAACTTGTAAAAAATTTGTCGCCGACGGTTATGTCGATCCGGTTACCCGTCCTGACGGCCGATACCACCGGGGGGTCGGCCTTCAACATGCCGCAACTGCACAAAAGCAGTGCGAGAAAGATACTTTTTTTCATAGATCCATTTTTAATAGAAACGTTATTATTCGATTTCAACGACCGGGGGACAGGCAAAGTCATTCCAGAGGCGGTCGGCGGTGGCCGCGGTCATGTCGCCTTCGTAGGACACGACTCTGTAGCGCAACAGGTAATGTTTGCCGGGTTCCAGTTCCCAGTCTTTGTTCTTGGTGGGAGCGAAGTTGATAAAGGCGTCGCCCCGTCCGCCATTGGCCTGTTCGTCCCAGATGCGCAGGGGTTCGGGAGCATTGCGGTTCTGCGGATGACTCATGAAGAGCAATCCCGAACGTCCGGTCTGCGTGTCTCCGGTGACGAATATCCAGCGGGCGGAGGTACCGTCAATCTCCTGCCGGGTTTTTCCTTCGGAAGTAAGCATGACGCAGTTTTCCGCAGTCCATTCCGGCGTCGCCCGGCAGCTGAAACCGGCGTAGCGGTAGGCTTCCAGCAGGACGGGCAGGGGCGTGGAGGGATGCAGGTGCGATTCGAAATCCCAGAGGAAGATGTCGGGGATGTTCCAGGTCTTCACCTTCCAGCATTCCTCCATGACTGTTTTTTCGCCTTCCGGCGTGAAAATCACATGCTCCAGCGCCGCATCGTAACCGCAGAAAACCGTTCCCCGGGCTGTGCTCCCAATGGCTCCGGCGCGTACGGTCCCCTGACCGCCGCCCAGGTTCCACAAATCATAGTGTTTACCGTCGTACACGACACGTGTCCAGGGATTCCATATCCCGAAATGATGGTAATGGTCTTTGGGCTGGATGTTCGTCAGCACGTTTCCCGCGGGGGAACAGGCCGGATGAATGAATCCGCTACGCCGGAACAGGGCATCCACCCCGGCGGGCGGTTCCACATACGCATAATTGTACTGCAGAACGGTTTTCCCGTCTTTCTTCAAGATCAGGGCTTTCTGCGTATCTTCCACTTCCATCACGTGCTGCGCCGGCTGCTTCTCTACCGGCCTGGCCACGAATGTCCGGATGTCGCCGACTTTCGTGTGGCCGGCCAGTATCCAGCAGAGGAGGGTTTTACCCTCTGTCTGCACAGTCTGGGAAGGGACTTTCGTGTTTTTCCATCCTTTCCGTTCGCTCAACTCCCAGTCCAAATCACCTTTTCCGTCCGGAAGTTCGACCGATACCGCGCAGTCCTGCCGGTCGAACGCGCCGGCCTGTACCGACAGCGTTATCCCGCTATCCTTCCCCGACTGACAGGATAAGCACAGACTTATCCCCAAAATAAATACAATTGTTTTTGTCATATGCCTGTTTATTTTTAATTTATCCGGACGCAAAGATATTGCTTTTTGGGCGAAATCTGCAAAAAATACATACCTTTGTAGCCGCGGTGTTTGAGTATGCCGCCGTTCAATTCAATCAAAGGAGGTAAAAATGGTACTGACATCTGAACAGTTTAAACAGGCGGCCGATGAGGTCGAAAGAATAATTTCTTATGAAGGCAATCTGGATTTAAAGGATGAATTAAACAAGTCGGCAAAGGATATACCAAAAACCGATAAAAGAGCGCGAAGAGAATTCTATCGGCACATGAATACTTTGTTTCTCAATATCCTTCTAAACCGGCTGGACGAAGTTGGTCCGGACAAGGAAGAAAGAGCTATTGATGCACGCATAAATATCGTTGATTTAATTAACGCTATTTAATATGTGCCAGTATCAGGAATTGACTGTGTTTGCACCTGTTATAAGCGCTGTTGTCGCTGCGATAGCATTAGGTGTTGCATGGAAAAATTTGCGGGGACTGCAAAGAAGTCAAACACTGCAAGCTCAAATGAATCTCATTTCACTGGAAAATGAAATGAGAAAAAATCACATACAATACAAAGCGGCAGTTGAAGAATATGATGCGGCAGTTAAAGAATATATCGATGCTACAAGCACTCAGGATAAAAGAAGTAATTCTGGAAACAGAAACAATATAAGCAATCTTGAAAATAAAAAAACGAATGCTTTTGAACTGTACATCACCTCAGCGGACAGGCTTGCCGCTTTAATTAATGCGGACTATCTGCACAGTCAATTTCCCGGCAGGGACTGGAAGAAAGAATACAGTGAAATTTTTCAAAAAGTCAAAGCATGTCATCGTGGCGACTATGCTATTATTCCGGGAAAAAAATATATGGTGAGAAACATTGATGAGACGCTAAAAAAATGGACAACAAACCAATTAAAATAAAAAAGCATGAGCAATAAAGTACGTATCGCCATCTTTTTGGGGTTGATTCCCCTGTGGACACTGGCTCAGAGCATCCGCATAACACACGGCCCCTATTTGCAGGCTGTGGGTGAAAATGAAGTGACGCTTGTCTGGACAACGGACGGGGATGCCGTTTCGTGGGTGGAGCTTGCTCCGGCCGGTGACGACAGTTTTTACGCCGAAGAACGTCCGGCCTGTTACCAGACCAAAGACGGAAACCGGGTGGTGGGCAAGTTACACAAAGTCACCATTCCGGGGCTTGCCAAAGGAACGGAATATCGTTACCGGGTTTTTTCGAAGGCTGTACTCCACTACGAGGGACAAAACGATGTCCTGTACGGGCATGTCGCTTCGACCGGCGTGAACAGAAAGAAACCGCTCCGCTTCCGGACGCTCGATACCGGACGGACGGATATTGCTTTCACGGTCGTCAACGACATCCACGGCCGGATTGACGACCTGAGAGCCTTGACGCGCAACGCCCTCTACGGCAATCAGGATTTGGTCATATTCAACGGTGACATGGTGGACGTAATGGAAGAAGAAACCGCGTTTTTCGCCGGATTCATGGACGAAGCGGTGAACCTGTTTGCCTCCGAGGTGCCCGTGCTGTATGCACGGGGCAACCACGAAACGCGCGGGAAGTTCAGCACGTCCTTTTCTTCGTATTTCCCGACCGCTACGGGCAAAACGTACAGTTCTTTCCGGCAGGGGCCGGTACATTTTATCATACTGGACTCGGGAGAAGACAAGCCGGATTCCGACATCGAATACTCCGGACTGTCGCAGTTCGACGCCTACCGCAGCGAGCAAAGGGAATGGCTGAAAAAGGAACTGCAAAGCGAATCGTTCCGGACGGCCAAATACCGGCTGGTGATCGTACACATTCCGCCGGTCGATTCGAACTGGCACGGGACGCTCGATGTCAGAGAGAAATTCCTGCCGGGACTGAACAGTGCCGGGATTACGGCCATGTTCTGCGGGCATACGCACCGGTATCATTATCTGGAACCCGGTCCGCTGCATGATTTTCCCATCCTGGTCAATGCGCCCAATACGGCGCTCGAAGTCAAGGCGGATGCAGCCGGGATGACGGTCAGGCGAATCGATTTGGACGGAAAGGAACTGAACCGTTTCCATTATCCGGCAAAATAAAAGGTTTCCGGTGTCGCGGTGAAAGAAAAGGAACATGCGTAAGTCAAAACTTGTACGAGCGGTCAGGGCCGCTGTCGCGCTCCTGTTCACGCTCCTGCTGGCGGGTGGCGGAACGGGCGCGTGGATACTCTTTGCTCCGAACTTCACGCCCGAAAGGACGTGCTGCATCCGTATTTATCCTGAAAGCGATTTCCGGTGGCTGTGCCGTCAACTGGAAGATTCGGCACACTGCCGCAACATCGGGACCTTCGTCCGGCTGGCCGAACTGCTGAAATATCCGGACCACATGCGCACCGGGTGTTATGCCGTGGAGCCGGGGATGAACAACCGCGACCTGTTGAACAGGCTGCGCCGGGGACATCAGGAACGGATACGGCTCACCTTCAACAATATCCGCACAAAGGAAGAACTGGCCGAACGCCTGGGCGCCCAGTTGATGACGGGAGGCGACAAACTGGCCGTCCTGCTGGACGACGAAGCCTTCTGCGATTCGATGGGGTTCACCCTGCAAACCGTCCCGGCCATGTTCATTCCCAACACGTATGAAGTCTACTGGAATATTTCCGCCGTAAACCTGATGCAGCGGATGAAGCGCGAATACCTTGCCTTCTGGACGGAAGCGCGCCGCGACAGGGCCGAAAAAATCGGCCTTTCGCCCGTCGAGGTGGCGACGCTGGCGTCGATCGTGGAGGAAGAATCGGCCGCCACGGAGGAATATCCGGTGATTGCCGGCCTCTACATCAACCGCCTGCACCGCGGGATGCCCCTACAGGCCGACCCGACACTGAAATACGCAGTCGGCGACTTCACCCTGCGACGGATACTCTACAGACACCGCGACGTGGATTCGCCCTACAACACCTACCTGCACGAAGGACTGCCCCCCGGCCCCATCCGGATACCTTCCATCACTGCCCTTGACGCGGTTCTGAACTGTACGAAACATCACTATCTATATATGTGTGCAAAGGAAGACCTCTCCGGAAAGCATCACTTTTCGGCTTCGCTTGACGAACACAACCGCCATGCCGCACGTTACCAGGCGGCGCTCAACCGGCTGGGCATCCGGTGAATTTTGCCGGATGGCGTCCTGCGGCTCAATGTTTCATTTTGTCCATCTTGTTGATCTGGATACTGCGCAGGTTGCGGTAGATGTTGATGATGATGGCAATGGCTACAGCCGTTTCGACGGCCGAGATGCCGATGGCAAAGAGGGTGAAGAAAAATCCCTCGAGCTGTCCGGGGAACAGGAAACGGTTGAAAGCGGCGAAGTTGATGTCCACCGAATTGAGGATCAGTTCCACCGAAATCAGGACGGCCAGCAGGTTGCGCCGCGTGAAGAAACCGTAGATGCCGGTAAACATCAGGACGGTCGATACGATGAGGTAATATTCCAGATGAATCATAACGTCTTATCTTTTTCTTGCAATTAAAATAACGCCGACAATACAGGCCAGTATCAGGATGCTGATTACTTCGAAAGGCAGCAGGTACTGATGCTTGTCCACTCCCATCAGGGCGTGTCCGATGGTACGCACGTCGAGTTCGCCATGGTCGAAGTGCGACGCGAGGAAGCGGTTCTTCAGGATGACGGACAGGCATATGGCCAGACCGGCAACGGCTGTTGCAAGCCCGGCAAACATTTTGGTTCGCTTCAGTTTTTTGGCGCGGTCTTCGCCCTGCTGGGAAGAGGTGAGCAGGATGGAGAAGACGTAGAGTACGGTGATGCCGCCGGCGTAGATCAGCAGCTGCACGGCGCCCAGAAAGGAGTAGTTGAGCTGGAAGTAGATGCCCGCCGTGCCGAAGAGCACGAAGAGCAGGTAGGTGGCGGCACGCAGGATGCGCCGCGTCGTCACGGCCAGTATCGCGCCGGCTGTCATGAAAACGGCCAGTACGGTAAATACAATCAAGTCAAGCGTAATTTCCATGAGCCTGTATCTGTCGGTTGAGTATTTTTACCAGTTTGTTGCGGGTGAACACCGCATGTTCAAAAGCGGTGTCGAAGCAGATGGCCTGCGTCGGGCAGACGTTGACGCACAGTTGGCAGAACATGCACGAACCCAGGTTGTATTCATACGTCAGCAGTATTTTCTTCTTTTTCCCGGTTTCCGGGTCGGTGACGGTCTCCGACTCGACGCGCAACGTGCCGTTCGGACACGTGGCGGCACACAGGCCACAGGCAATGCACCTGTGATTCCCGTCTGCATCGCAGGGCATGGCCAGCGTCCCGCGGAAACGGTCGAACATGACCAGTGTCGCGCGGTTTTCGGGGTAACATTCCGTCGTCTTTCGCGTGAAAAACTCGACGAAAGTGACCTTCAGTCCCCGTACCAGCGAATATATGCCGCGCACGATGGCGACCACGTAGCCTTCTTTTCTTTTCGGTGCGGAATCCGCACGCTGCCATTCTTCGTTCATCTTCTATTTTTCCTGTTTCATCCGGTTTTCGATGCTGATACATTCCTCGAAATTCCTGTTTTGAAATTTGAAACAAAGATAGGAAAAGTTTCGGGAAAAGAAAGGGGGCGCGTCATTCATTCGTCCGTGCCCCCTCATTCCTTCCGCTTTCAACTTACGAGAGAATCACTTCCACAAAGGGTCCCCAAGACCCCTGTTTGCCGGTGGTACTGATCCATGCGCCGATGGCGCAGAGTTTCCTGCCCGCATATTCGGGCGCGAAGGTGATGCGATGGGGCGCCCGCGTGAGGGTGAGCAGCATGTCCGTCAAGTCTTCGGGCGCGTCCGGTGTTTCCGCCGGGAAGCCTATCCGTATGAGCACACTCTGTGCGCCACGGGGTTTGGCCCGCGACAGGGGTGTCTCCACGTCGTGATAGTCCAGGCTTACCGTGCACTGTCCGTGTACCTTGACGGTCAGTACCGGCCAGGTTTTTATCGGCGGATATTTCGGACGGGGTCCCCGGTTGGGCGGCGCTATCTGCAAGATGCTGTAGTCCTGCGGCTCCAGCATCGGCAGCGACCGTAAATTTTGCACCAGCGGCTCCACGGCATCCACATAGATGGCCCGCTTTGCTTCCATGTCGGCATGTGCCGCTTTCGTTCGCGTGGCCGGATTCACCCAGACGGCATGTGCCCTTTGAAGGTCAGCCAGTTTGGCGCCTGCACCGGCCACCCATGCGGCGCTTACGCCCCACGCTGTCATCTTCGTATTCAGGTAGCCGAAAAAGGTTTCCGACCACATGAGTAACCGTTCAATGTTCATTGTCATATAATGCATAGCCTGTAGATTTTATTTATACCTGTTTTGTTTTTATTTCACGCTTCACGCGGGGCAAAGATAAATGAATGTAATCGAAAATACAAGTAAAACCGAAAAAAATTGAGGTGACGGGAAGTTTTTCAAATATCATACGAAATTCAACATCGATGTTGATGAACCCGACATCGATGTGGATGAATTCAACATCGGTGTTGATGAGTCCAACATCGATGTTGATGGGTTCAACATCGATGTTGATAATTCCGACATCGATGTTGGCGGATTCAACATCGGTGTTGATGAATTCGACATCGGTGTTGACGGGTTCAACATCGATGCCGATGAGTCCGACATCGGTGTTGATGAGCTGAACACCGGCCGGAACCTGTTTTTCTGCCGACATGCCGCCTGACTCTTATCCATACTCCTGAAAAAATCCTGTAAACCGGCGTACAAGGCAAGGTTTCGTGCGGCCGCGGCCACACAAAACCCTATTCTCTTAGAGATGAAAAATTAAAATTCGAAATATTCATGTATCTTTGCGCCATGTTTTAAGGATAACAGTCATGGAAAAAAAGATTGCAAAACGACTGCCATACGGCAATACGAATTTCGAAAAACTTCGAACCGAGAATTATGTCTATATCGACAAAACCCGGTATATCGAACTGTTGGAAAACGAAAATAACGACAAACTGTTTTTTACCCGTCCGCGCAAATTCGGGAAAAGTCTGTTTTTTTCGACACTGTCGTACTATTACGACCTCAATCAGGCGGCTAAATTCGAACAGCTCTTCGGCGACCTGTATATCGGTAAACATCCGACGCCCAGACGGAACAGTTATCTGGTTCTCGAATTTGATTTTTCGGGACTGGATACTTCA
>JAISWC010000312.1 GCA_031271245.1 Tannerella sp.
TTGGTCATCCGGCGGACAACTGTACATCACCGCCGCATCGACCGGCACGGCGCAGGTCTACACCCTGACCGGCCAACCGGTGGCGACCGTCGCGCTGACCGCCGGCGAGACCGCGGCAACGCCGCTGCCGCCGGGCGTGTACATCGTCGCCATCGACGGGAAGAGTTACAAGGTTCGTATCCGGTAACCGTACCTTATGCATCTGCAAAGGAAAAAGGCGAATCGAGCGGTTCGCCTTTTTTTATACTGCACCGCGCGCAGTATCTACTCAAAAGGAACCGGTTTGCCGACCTGTCGGGTCTGCCTGTCAGACAATCATCCCGCTCCCGATACAGAGCCGTCGGTCGCTGTCGTAGACGACGGCAAACTGACCGGGGGCGATGCCCTGGATTTTGCGGTCGCTGTCGATGCGGTACAGTTCGCCTGTCCGGCGAATCCTGCCCGTCGTGAAGTCCGGCGTATGGCGGATTTTGAAGGTGATTTCCCGTGCGTCGTCCAGTGTGCCCCAGGGGTTTTCCGTGATAAAATGGAATCCGTACATTTCGATGGTTTTGCCGTACTGTGTTTCCGGGTCGTAGCCGTTGGAGACGTAGAGGATGTTCCGTTCGACGTCTTTCCCGACGACAAACCACGGGCCGCCGCTAAGTCCCAGGCCTTTGCGCTGTCCGATGGTATGGAACCAGTACCCGTTGTGTTGCCCCACAATGCGGCCGGTTTCCTGTTCGATGATTTGACCTGGTTGGCGGCCGAGGTAACGCTCGATGAAGTGGTTGTAGTTGATTTTTCCCAGAAAGCAGATGCCCTGGCTGTCTTTGCGTCGGGCGCTCGGCAGGCGCTGCGCCGCGGCAATCGCACGGACTTCGCTTTTCAGCAAATGGCCGATGGGAAACATCAGCTTTGTGATTTGCAGATTCGTGACTTGTCCCAGGAAGTCGGTCTGGTCTTTCAGGGCGTCTCTGGCCGTCGCGAGCCAGGTTTTCCCGTTTATTTCCGCCGTTGTGGCGTAATGTCCCGTGGCGATTTTATCAAACTCCCTGCCCCACTTGTCTTCAAAACATCCGAATTTGATGTACTTGTTGCACATCACGTCCGGATTCGGCGTCAAACCGCGCTTCACCGAGTCGATCGTGTAACTGACGACCTTTTCCCAGTATTCCTCCTGCAACGAAACGATTTCGAACCGGCAACCGTACTTTTTGGCGATGAAGGATGCCATTTCGATATCCTCCTCCGAAGGACAGTCTACATACCCGTCCTTCTCTTCCATCCCGATGCGGATGTAAAAAATGGACGGGTCATGGCCTGCCTCCTTCAACTGGTGGACAACGACCGAACTGTCTACTCCTCCGGATACTAACGCTGCAATTTCCATCTTCTTTTTTTCATTGAAACAGGGCGGCAAAGGTACGAAAAAAAAGGGGCTGCGAATTACACGCATCTACACGGGTGCATTCCAGCCTGTCGCGAAATAGTCCGACACACGTTGTCTTTGCCCATCGTTGTATTGTTTGTGCTCATACAAAATCACAACTTGGGGGCGAAGCCGAAAAGGAGTAGCCCCCATTGTGTTTTTAGCCGGTCGGTAGTGATGCTGTATATTCATTTCTCCTCTGTGAAGATCAGCTTCACCGGTCCGAACAGTCCTGCATCATACGGTCTCAGGTCAGGCGTCCCCCGCCATCCCCAGGTACGAAGTTTTCCCAAGTCATCTTTCATCCACATTTTATTGGCGATCAGATTACCTGTTCGGATGTTGATTTTGTTTTCACCCTGTTTCACGGCGTCGGAAATATCAAATCTAAAAGGAGGCCATAAACGGGTTCCTGCCGGTTGGTTGTTGATAAACACTTCGGCAATGTATTTGACTTCACCTAAATCAATGAAAATTTCGGACGAACGATCCTCTATTGTGATCGAAGTTTCATACTCCAAAAATCCGGTATATTGCTGAAGTCCGTAAGCATACCATGAAGATAACGCTCTGTTTTCCCGCTTACGTAATAACGTTTCGGCGAGAGGTATCTGGCTTCAAGTTCGGGATGTTGCGCCAATACTTTACCGGCAGCATGTCCGCTTGGCCAGTTGTATTCGTCACAATAGCCAAGTGTTAACCCCTTATCTTTTGCTTTCTGCAACGCATTGCCAAAACTGTTAAACCAGGGCGCGGCAAGATACTGTTCGACGGGAAGAGCCGTTACCGACTCGTGAAACCCCGAACGGGGATGCGCATATCCGGGATTCAACTTTTGCTTGGCCATCTCTTCGACCATGGACGCCGCCGCATGTTCGTCTTTAATCACGTCATCCCAAAACCAAAAGGTATGAGGGGCATAAAACATGGGAGGATCATTAAACATTTCACGAACCTCCCGGTAATCATACTTTTTCATCCATTCCGGCTGAGCGACAGCAATGGAAGGCATAAACAGACTGCACAGGATAATCCTGCATATATTTTTCCCGAAGGTCTGCACGTTCTGTGAAACAGTCAAATTGCGCAATGTGCGTTTGTAAATCAAAATCTCTTTATTCATCTCTTTAACCATTTAATTTGTTGTTGTACTAAATTCTAAATTCGTCATATCTTCTTCTTGTCTTTTTAAGGAACTATTCTGCTTTGAAACTGTCATTTCCGGAGACATTTACGGGGACATTTACAGGGACATTTACAGGGACATTTCAAATCGTTTGCCATGCTGCGCAACACCCAACACAATCCATCCTCCCGATGAATTGCAAAATGCACTAACTGTTGCCCAAACGCTTTTGGGTAATTCGCCTTTCACTTCTTTTACTTCAAAATCATCCCATTCGATATCCTGAAGATGTTGTATGAGGTCGTCTTTTGTCATATTACATGCCTATTAGTTTCCTTTACAAATAACGAAGATTGCTTGCGTAACTTTTTGAGAGGAAAAATATCCTTTACCCCTCCCGCATTTTTTTATCTTTACAAGTACTTTTTCTTCAATACTTTTCATGTCATTTTTCTGCTTTTTCCGGTCACAAAGATATATCTTTTCCTGATTACATCTGCAAAATCTGTCCTATTTCATAGTTGTGATACTTCGTAACAGCATACCATGTCATGACGCGCCGCCGGAGAAGTCAAGTTTTTCGGATGAAAAAATATTTTTCCGGCACCTTAATCTAATCTTTCGCCCTCAATTTAATATTTCGCCGTTGTCCGGTATTTTACTTATCTTTGCCTCCCAATTATAAACGAATAGACGATGCAATTGACGATTGAGCAAAAGGATACGGAGAAGTTCCGCATGGTAGGCGACAAGGTACTGATTAAGCCGAAGCATCCGCAGAACCAGACCAAATCAGGCTTGTACCTGCCACCTACGGTAGAACAGGGCGAAAAAATCCGGAGCGGCTACGTCATCAAAATTGGGCCGGGTTATCCGCTGCCTTCGCAAATGGACGAATCCGAAGTGTGGAAAAGGAAAAAGGACGAAGAAGTGCACTACCTTCCGCTGCAGGCGCGCGAAGGCGACCTGGCCGTCTATCTGCAGAACGCCGCCTGTGAAATTCGTTTCAACGACGAGACTTACCTCATTGTACCTCATTCCGCTATCCTGATGCTGATACGCGACGAGGGTCTGTTTGAATGACAATAACCATGTGATGAATCAATCATGAACAGAATTGTCGGGAAAGAAATCTTTTCGGAAAACGTAGTCAGGCTGGAAGTCGAGGCGCCGCTCATTGCCAGGTCCAGGAAAGCCGGTCATTTTGTGATTGTGAAGGTCGGCAGGTACGGCGAACGGATTCCCCTGACCATTGCCGCCGCCAGCGTGCGGAAAGGTACGATTACGCTGGTAGTGCAGCGGGTGGGCAAGTCGTCCGCAAAGATATGCGCGCTGAACGAAGGCGATGAAATCACCGACCTGGTCGGGCCGCTGGGCCGGGCGACGCATGTCGAACGCTTCGGAACTGTCGTATGTGCATGTGGCGGCGTGGGCGCCGCGCCGATGCTGCCGATTGCGGCGGCGATGAAGGAGGCCGGAAACAGGGTTGTCACCGTCCTGGCCGCACGGACGAAAGACCTGGTTATTTTGGAAGATGAACTCCGGAAATGTTCCGACGAAGTGACGGTCATGACCGACGACGGCTCGTATGGCGTCAAAGGGCTTGTCACCAACGGCGTGGAAGACGTCATCCGGCGGGAAAGGGTCGACCTCTGCGTCACCATTGGCCCGGCGGTGATGATGAAGTTCGTGGCGCTGCTGACGGAAAAATATGCGATTCCGACCGTCGCCTCGCTGAATACCATTATGGTAGATGGCACCGGGATGTGCGGCGCCTGCCGCGTGACCGTCGGCGGAAAGACGAAGTTTGTCTGCGTGGACGGGCCGGAATTTGACGCCCATAAAGTGGATTTTGATGAAATGATGTTACGGCTGAACGCATACAGGGAGGTAGAATAAAATGATTGACAGGGAATATTTGAAAGCTCAGCGGAATGCACCCTGGCGCGAAGCCTTGCGCCGGAGCATGAAAAACAGGGAACGTGTCGCCATTCCCCGCGCGAAGATGCCGGAACTCGACGCCGTCCGTCGCAGCCGCAGTTACGAAGAGGTGAATCTGGGTTTGACGCCGGAGCAGGCGCTGACCGAAGCGAAGCGTTGCCTCGACTGTCCCGAACCCTCGTGCATGGCCGGCTGTCCGGTAGAAATCAACATCCCCGGATTTATCAAGCACATCGAACGGAACGAGCTGCTCGAAGCCGCCCGCGTGCTGAAGGAAACCTCCGCCCTGCCGGCCGTCTGCGGCCGCGTCTGTCCGCAGGAGAAGCAATGTGAAAGCCTCTGTATCCACCTGAAGATGAAAAGCGAACCCGTGGCTATCGGTTATCTGGAACGCTTTGCCGCCGACTTCGAACGCACGGGCGGCAC
>JAISWC010000050.1 GCA_031271245.1 Tannerella sp.
AAACCGACGGCCAGCTGAAAACAGGCCGGGATATCATCACGATGGCTCTGCTGGGCGCCGAAGAATTTGGCTTTGCGACCTCGGCGCTGATTGTACTCGGATGCGTGATGATGCGCAAGTGTCACATGAACACCTGTCCGGTGGGCATTGCCACGCAGGATGAAGTTCTGCGCAAACGCTTTCTCGGCAGGCATGAATATCTGGTGAACTTCTTCACCTTCCTGGCCGAAGAGGTGCGCGAACACCTGGCCGAAATGGGCTTTGCGAAACTGGACGACATCATCGGACGTACCGACCTGGTGGAGCGGAAACCGCTGGCCGGCACTGTCAAACACCAGTTGCTGGACTTCTCCAGGCTGCTGTATTTCAACGAGGCCGCAGAGCGCACGTCGATCCGGCAGACCACGAAGCAGTATCATAAAATCGTTGAGGTGAAAGACCGTGAAATCCTGCGCGACGCCGGCGATGCCGTCGAAAACCGGACGGCCCTGTCGCTGACGTATGCCATCGCCAATACCGACCGGGCGACCGGCGCCATGCTGTCGGGCGTCATCGCCAGGCGATACGGAAACGCCGGGTTGCCCGACCACACGCTGAATGTCTGTTTCAAAGGCTCGGCCGGACAGAGTTTCGGCGCATTCCTGGCACACGGCGTTCACTTCCATCTCGAAGGCGAAGCCAACGATTACCTGGGCAAGGGACTGAGCGGAGGCTGTATCAGCCTGGCGCCACCGGAAGGGTCGTCCTTTGTGGCCGGAGACAATACGATTGCGGGAAATACGCTGCTGTATGGCGCGACCGGCGGCGAAGTATACATCAGCGGCCGTGCGGGCGAACGCTTCTGCGTGCGCAACAGCGGCGCCACGGCCGTAGTGGAAGGCGTGGGCGACCATTGCTGCGAATACATGACCGGCGGACGGGTCGTCGTGCTTGGCCACACGGGACGGAACTTTGCCGCCGGGATGAGTGGCGGCGTGGCCTACGTATGGAACCGAAACGGCGATTTCGACTTTTACTGCAACATGGAAATGGTCGAACTTTCGCTGATTGAAGACAGCATTTCGCGCAGGGAACTGTATGAACTGATATGCAACCATCACCAGTATACGGGCAGTCTGCTGGCCGCCAAAATCATTGACGGCTGGGATCGGTACGTAGAGGAATTTATTCAGATTGTGCCCATCGAATACAAAAAGGTGTTGCAGGAGGAACAGATGAAGAAGTTACAGCAAAAAATTGCAGAGATGCAGCATGATTACTAACCGTAGAAGGAAAAGAATATGGGAAATCCGAAAGCATTTTTAACCGTACCCCGACAGGAAGCGGGCTACCGTCCCGTCGAAGACCGGATCAGTGACTTTGGCGAAGTGGAACAGACACTGAACAGCCGCGACCGCCGTACACAGGCTTCGCGCTGCATGGACTGCGGCGTTCCGTTCTGTCACTGGGCCTGTCCGATTGGAAACAGGCAGCCGGAATGGCAGGACAAACTCTATCGCGGACTGTGGGAAGAGGCTTATTCTATTTTGGCGCAGACGTGCGACTTTCCGGAATTTACCGGCCGCATCTGTCCGGCGCCCTGTGAGAAAAGCTGCGTACTGTCGCTCGGCATTCACGAACCCGTGACAATTCGCGAAAACGAAGTCTCGATTGCCGAGATGGCTTTCCGCGAAGGATTCATCCGTCCGGTTCAGCCCCTGCGCAACGGCCAAAAAGTGGCGGTGGTCGGGAGCGGCCCGGCGGGACTGACCGTGGCCAACCGGCTCAACCGGAAAGGCTATGAAGTGACGGTTTTTGAAAAGGACGAATTTATCGGCGGACTGCTCCGTTACGGCATTCCGAATTTCAAACTGGGAAAGAAAATCATCGACCGCCGCATTCGCGTGATGGAGGCGGAAGGCATCCTGTTCAGACCGGACACGAACGTCGGACGGGACCTGTCCGCCCGGGAACTGGTCGATGCATACGACGCCGTCTGCATCGCCATCGGCAGCGAAACGCCGCGCGACCTGCCGGTGGAAGGGCGCAGCCTGAAAGGCGTTTACTTCGCCATGGAACTGCTGGCGCAGCAAAACCGCATCCTGCAAGGAATCGAAATCCCGAAACAGGAACGGATTAACGCCAAAGGCAAAAAAGTACTGGTCATCGGCGGCGGCGACACGGGCAGCGACTGCGTCGGCACCTCGAACCGCCACGGAGCCGCCGGCGTCACCCAGATTGAAATCCTGCCCAAACCGCCGGAAGGCTTCAATCCCTCCACGCCCTGGCCTGCCTATCCCCAGATACTCAAGACCAGCAGCAGTCACGAAGAGGGCTGCACGCGCCGCTGGAACCTGACAACGAACAAATTCACCGGCGCAGACGGTATCCTGAAAGGCGTCGAAATCGAAGAAGTAGCGTGGATACCCGGAAACGGCGGCCGGCAGGAAATGCGGCCGACCGGCCGAAAAGAAACGCTGGAGGTCGATTTGGTCTTTCTTTCCATGGGTTTTGTCCACCCCGTACAGGACGGACTGATCCGGGAACTGGCGCTGGCGACCGGCGACCGCAAAAACATTTCCGTCGATGGCAACGACCTGACTTCCTGTGCGAAAGTCTTCGCCTGCGGCGATGCCGTTTCCGGAGCCAGCCTGGTGGTTCGCGCCATGGCGTCCGGACGCAAAACGGCCGAATCCGTCGACCGTTTCCTGAAGGGACGGCAGGAAAGTATTTGAGCAACAGACCGTAAAACAAGTTCGAAATGAAATTAACTGATTACTTATAAAACAAAAAACAGAACTTTTATGTGTGGAATAACAGCAATTTTCAACATACGCAGGGAAGAATCTATGGAAACGCTCCGCAAACAGGCCCTGCGAATGAGCAAGCTCATCCGTCACCGCGGACCGGACTGGAGCGGCATTTACACCGGCAAGACGGCCATTCTGGCGCACGAGCGCCTTTCCATCGTCGACCCGGCGTCCGGCAAACAGCCCCTTTTCAGTCCCGACGGGCACGTGTCCCTGTGCGTCAACGGCGAAATCTACAATCACCGTGAACTGCGCGACCGCTTCGAAGGAAAGTATGACTTTCAGACCGGCTCGGACTGTGAAATCATCCTGGCGCTCTATCAGGAAAAGGGGATTGATTTCCTGGAAGACCTGAACGGCATTTTCGCCTTTGCCCTCTACGACGAACAAAAGGACGTCTTCCTGATTGCCCGCGACCCGATCGGCGTCATTCCGCTCTATGTGGGAACGGACGACGCCGGTCACGTCCTCGTCTCATCCGAACTGAAGGCGCTGGAAGGCTTCGCCACGCACTACGACCAGTTCAGTCCCGGCCATTACTGGTACAGCGGCGACGCGGAGCCGGTGCAGTGGTACCGGCGCGACTGGATGGACTACCGCAATGTGATGAACAATCCGAGCGACCGGCAACAGCTGCGCAAGTCGCTGGAAGAAACCGTGCGCCGCCAGCTGATGAGCGACGTACCCTACGGCGTGCTGCTTTCCGGCGGACTGGACTCGTCCATTGTCTCCGCCGTCGCCAAGCTCTTTGCCGCCGGACGCATCGAAAGCAACCTGGAAACAACCGCCTGGTGGCCTCAGCTGCATTCGTTCGCCATCGGGCTGGAAGGATCACCCGACCTGATCGCCGCCCGGAAGGTGGCCGACCACATCGGCACCGTACATCACGAAATCCATTACACCGTCCAGGAAGGACTCGACGCCATCCGCGACGTGATTTACCACATCGAAACCTACGACGTGACCACCGTCCGAGCCTCCACGCCGATGTACCTGCTGGCCCGTGTCATCCGAAGCATGGGCATCAAGATGGTGCTCAGCGGCGAGGGCGCCGACGAGGTCTTTGGCGGATACCTCTATTTCCACAAGGCGCCGAATGCGGAGGCATTCCATGCCGAGACGCTCCGGAAAATCAGCAAACTGTATCTGTATGACTGTCTGCGTGCCAACAAGAGTCTGGCAGCCTGGGGCATCGAGGGACGTGTACCGTTCCTCGACAAGGAATTTCTGGACGTGGCGATGCGCCTCAACCCGGAATCGAAAATGGCGCCGGGCAAGGTGATTGAAAAGAAAATCCTGCGCGAAGCCTTCACCGACCTGTTACCCGAAAGCGTCGTCTGGCGTCAGAAGGAGCAGTTTTCCGACGGCGTCGGCTACAACTGGATCGACACCCTGAAAGCGGTAGCCGAAAACGAAGTCTCCGACGAACAGATGGCGCACGCAGCCGAACGTTTTCCCGTCCACACGCCCCAGAACAAGGAAGAATACCGCTATCGCAGCATCTTCGAGGAATATTTCCCGAGCGAGAGCGCCATCCGTTCCGCGCCCTCCGTGCCGAGCGTCGCCTGTTCCACCGCCGAAGCGCTGGCCTGGGACAAAGCCTTCAGCAATATGAACGAACCCAGCGGACGGGCAGTCAAAGATGTGCATGTAGACGGTTATTAGAAAATCCCGTAGGGAGGGCATATATACTGCGCGCAGTATAATAGATTTGCACGGCAATGAAAAAATACAGTAACTTTGTGCGTGTTAAAAAGAACTCCAAATAGGATCATAACGATGAAGACAAACGATTTGACAAGTTCGGAACGGACGGGTCAGACCCGAAGAACGTTCCTGCAGAAAGCAGGTTTGCTGAGTATGGCCGGGATAACCGGTCTGGGTGCGGGACAGTGCGCCAAAGGCGTTTTCCGCCCGCTAAAATTCGGTATCATTGCCGACATCCATCGCGACCTCACGCCGGATGCCGACGAACGCCTGAACATTTTCATGAAACGGGTGGAAGCGGAACAGCCCGATTTCATCATCAGCCTGGGCGACTTTGCCCATCCCCTCCCCGGCAACCGGCCCTTTGCCGAACGCTTTCGCCAGGCGCCCTGCCCCGCATGGCACGTACTGGGGAATCACGAAAACGACCGGGGCACCAAGGCCGATGCCGTCACATTCCTCGAAATGCCTGCGCCGTACTACTCCTTCGACACGGGCGGGTATCACTGCGTAGTACTGGACGGAAATTACATCTACGACGACGGCGCCTTTATCGACTACGAAAAAGGCAACTATTTCCGTTACGACGACGGTCATGTCAGCTATATCAGCGACGAACAGTGCGAATGGCTGGCCGCCGACCTGAAATCGACCTCCCTGCCCACGCTGATCTTTTCGCACCAGAGCCTCCTGCACGACCTGTACGGCATTCCCAACCGGGCGTTCGTGCAGCAACTGCTGGAAACGGCGAACGAACAGGCGGGATTCAACAAGGTGGTCGCCTGTTTCAACGGACATCATCACCAGGACTTTTACCGCTGTATCAACCGGATTCATTATTTCAGCATCAACAGCGTGTCCTATAAGTGGCACGACCGGTCGATACCGGGGCGGTATGCACCCGAACTCGAAGCGAAGTACGGACAGCTTTCTCACATGTCGCTCTACCGCGACGCCCTTTTCGCTTTCGTCTCCATCGACCCGCACGACCGTCTTTCCCTGCGCGGCGTGATGAGTCAGTGGGCGGTGCCCCCTCCCGAAAACATCCTTTCCGAAAGCGTCCGGTTCGGACGGGAATCGTCGCCTCACATTCTCGACCGGCAATGCAACCTGTGAACTTTTGGATGTACCTTTCCGGCTCCCGGTCGTAGCGTCCGGTTCCCTTTACATGATTTTAGCCAAATTGTGCGTATCTTTGCCGCCTGAATTAGAATTGAAACGGTCATGCTGACATTAAAAGTAATCACGGAAAATCAGGACGAAGTCATCCGTCGACTGGCAAGGAAACACTTCGACGCCAACGAAATTACGGACAAAATCATTGCGCTGGACGTCGTCAGGCGCACCTCGCAGGCTGCGCTGGATGCCGGCCTGACGGAGATGAACCGCCTGTCGAAAACCATCGGCGGGCTGATGAAGGAAGGCAAAACGGCGGAAGCCGAAGCCGCCAAGGCGCAGGTAGCCGCACTGAAAGAAAAAGGCAGGGCCGCCGAAACCGCCAAAGCCGGCGCCGAAACGGACCTGCAGGCATGTTTGATGCTCATCCCCAATCTGCCGCATGAATCCGTTCCCGAAGGAAAAGGAGCCGACGACAACGTCTGCGAAAAGACGGGCGGCACGGTGCCGGAACTGCCGGACGACGCGCTGCCACACTGGGATCTGGCAAAGAAATACGGCCTGATTGACTTCGAAGCGGGCGTAAAAATCACGGGCGCCGGTTTTCCCGTTTACAGGGGATACGGAGCGCGACTGCAACGCGCGCTGATCCATTTCTTCCTCGACCGTGCACGCGAAGCCGGATATGAGGAAGTGGAACCGCCCTACCTTGTCAATGCCGATTCGGGATACGGCACGGGAAATCTGCCCGACAAGGAAGGACAGATGTATCATGCCCCGGTCGACAATCTTTATCTGATACCCACCGCCGAAGTGCCGGTTACGAATATTTACCGCGATGTGATATTGAACGAAACGGAGCTGCCGGTGAGGCATACGGCCTATTCGGCCTGTTTCCGCCGGGAGGCAGGTTCGTATGGAAAGGACGTCCGCGGACTGAACCGGCTGCATCAGTTCAACAAGGTGGAAATCGTATGCATCGACAAACCGGAACGTTCTTACCAAACATTGCAGGAAATGGTCGACTACGTACAGTCGCTCGTCGAGAAACTGGAACTGCCCTGGCGTATTTTGAGGCTCTGCGGCGGCGACCTCAGTTTTACTTCCGCGCTCACCTTTGATTTTGAAGTCTTCTCGGCGGCGCAGAAACGGTGGCTGGAAGTCAGTTCGGTATCCAATTTCGAAAGCTATCAGGCCAACCGGCTGAAATGCCGTTACCGGGACGAAACGAAAAAGATACAGCTTTGCCATACGCTGAACGGAAGCGCGCTGGCGCTGCCCCGCATCGTGGCGGCGCTGCTGGAAAACAACCAGACGCCGGAAGGGATCCGCATACCCGACGCACTGACGCCCTACACAGGCTTTGAATGGATCCAATGACGGAAAAAAACGTAACTGTACACGCTTAAAATCAAAAACAAATGACACTGATCAAATCCATTTCCGGCATCCGCGGCACGATCGGCGGCAAGCCGGAAGAAGGCCTGAATCCGTTGGCCATTGTGAAGTTTACGGCCGCTTATGCCACATTCATCCGCCGCCACGCGGCCGCGGCGACGCGACGCCGGATTGTGGTCGGGCGCGACGCACGCATCTCGGGCGAGATGGTGAAGGCCCTGGTGACGGGGACGCTTACCGGCATGGGCTTCGACGTCGTGGACATCGGCATGGCGACCACGCCGACAACGGAACTGGCCGTCGCGGCGGAACGCGCCGCCGCCGGGATCATCCTTACGGCCAGCCATAACCCCAGACAGTGGAATGCGCTGAAACTGCTCAACGAACGCGGCGAATTTCTGAACGCGGAAGAAGGGCAGGAAGTCCTGACGCTGGCCGAAGCCGAAGATTTCACCTTTGCCGGGATCGACTCCCTGGGCAAAGTGATTGCAGACAGCCGCTACGGGGAGCGTCACATCGAAAGCATCCTGAAACTGGAACGGGTCGACGCGGAAGCCATCCGGGCCGCCCGTTTCCGTGTGGTCATCGACTGTGTCAACTCGGTCGGCGGAGTGGTGCTGCCCGATTTGCTGGATGCGCTGGGCGTAAAGGAAACCATCCGGCTGCACTGCCATCCGCACGGGAATTTCGCGCACAACCCCGAACCCCTGCCGGAACATCTGACCGAAATCGCCCATCTGATGACGCAGGCCAAAGCCGATGTCGGTTTTGCGGTCGACCCCGATGTAGACCGTCTGGCCATCGTCTGCGAAAACGGACAGATGTTCGGAGAAGAATATACGCTGGTAGCCGTCAGCGACTATATCCTCGGCCATACGCCCGGCGCCACGGTGAGCAACCTCAGTTCGAGCCGCGCCCTGCGCGACGTGACGCGGCGTCATGGCTGTGCCTGGTATGCCGCGGCGGTAGGCGAGGTCAACGTAGTGGCCAAAATGAAGGAAACCGGCGCCGTGATTGGCGGCGAAGGTAATGGCGGTGTGATTTATCCGGCCAGTCACTGCGGCCGCGACGCACTGGTCGGCATTGCCCTCTTCCTCACCTTTCTGGCCAAAAAGAAGATGACCGTCAGCGAACTGCGTGCATCGTATCCCTCGTATTTCATGTCGAAACAGAAAGTCGAACTTGCGCCGGATACCGATGTAGATGCTATTCTGGAGAACGTAAAGGCGAAGTTTGCCGGAGAGGAAATAACGGACATCGACGGCGTCAAGATTGATTTTCCCGACAGGTGGGTACATCTGCGCAAAAGCAACACCGAACCGGTCATCCGCATTTATGCCGAAGCGCCGACGCAAACGGAAGCCGACACGCTGGGAGACGAACTAATCCAAACCATCAAGAGAATTGAGAATTGAGAATGGAGAATTGAGAATGAAAAAGGGCATAGAGCGTTGTCGATTCAATACAACCCCGCTCGGCGTAGGCTCTGCCTGCGTCGTGTTAAAAGCATGTCTCCAGACATGCTGCAAGCGAGGACGCTTGCTTTTAATACGACGAAGGCTGGAGCCTTCGCCGAGCGAGGAATTGAGAATGAAAGAGGAAAAAAGGGCATAGAGCGTTGTCGATTCAATACAACTGTATTCTTCATTCTCCATTCTCAATTCTCAATTCTCAATTCTTTTTGTACATGAAACCCGCCCTTTTGTACAAAATTTCCGTGCAGTTCGTGGAGTATTGCGGGGAATCTTTATCTTTGCCGCTGTTTTTGTAGCAATAAATTTGTATAGATTTTAAACTGATGAAATTTACGGATGAAAATAAAAGAGACCTGTTCTCGATGCATATTGCCACTGCTGGCGCCCGGGTGACGGGTGTTTCGGAAGCGGCCTCTTCCGTATTGTTAAAAAATACCCCCCCCCCCATACAAATTTTAACATACAAATAACCTTTATTTTTAGTGACGGCTCCGCCTCTTTCCGCGGAGACTTTAAACGCATTTCCTGTATACATTATAATAACGGCCGCGTAAACACGCTCCAAAGCATGTCCCGCGTCCGCAACCCGTTCGGAGACGCAGCCCTTCGGCAAACGTTCACGCAACCGGTATCCGGGTCTTCCCGGATTCATTCCGGGAACCCCCAGACTCGTTCCGGGAACCCCCAGACTCGCTCCGGGAACCCCCAAACTCGCTCCGGGAACCCCCAAACTTGCTTCGGGAACCCCCAAACCGGCGTCGAAAAGACCCGAAACGGTTTGGGTTTCCTGCTGAAAAACAGTCCGTTGACGGCGCGTCAAACCGCCAAAACGGTATTCCATATACGAATCTCGAGTATTAATTTTTTAATCCAAAAGAAATGAGTACAACAGCAGACTGGATGGCGACAAGCCACGAAGGCCTTTACAACCAGGCCAACCAGACCATCGCTTATTTAACGGCGGCCGTGCTCGCACGCATCGGTATCACCGGGCCGATTCTCGAATGGTTCAACACCGAGTTTCTCCCCAAACATACCCGCTTCAA
>JAISWC010000099.1 GCA_031271245.1 Tannerella sp.
ACATACTGCAAAAGTAGAGAATTTTTCTTTGCGACACCCAAAATGGTGTCGCAAATTTTGTAAAACATTGATATACACGCTTTTATGTAATAATGCTAAATAAAGTGTCAAAGTCAGGAGCGTTTCAAGGGCAAGCGTTTTGTCATACATAAACCATATCTTTTTCGATACGGTGTAAAAAGGCCGTGCGAGGGCGTTTATGTTTGTGTATAAGGTCCACCTTCGTACCGAGCGTTTCTTCAAGAGCATTCAACAGTCCTCCCATTTGAAACAAGCTGATTGTTTCCGATTCAAAGTATATGTCTACGTCACTGTTCTCTTTCTGTTCCCCGCGGGCGACGGAGCCAAAGATACCTATTCGTGTGATACCGTATTCGCCGGCATGATTACGCTTAAAGTCACGTAATCTTTTAATATATAAATTTGTAGATTGCATTTTGTTTTTAATCCATTCATTTCGGAGACAAAAATACGACAATTTTTAGGTAAACCCCGATTTCAAAGCACTCTTTTTTTGCATGTCATTCCTTCCCCCCAAAAAAATCTTCATTTTCTCTTGTCCGTTGAATGATTCTGCGTATCTTTGCAGCCCGTTGCGGATTTTTATCCTCCGGTTTAAGCAGTATAGTATATAACAGTAACAATTTAATGATATAAGACAATGAAAAAAGGACTTCATCCGGAAAACTACCGTCAGGTCGTGTTTAAAGACATGTCCGACGAAAACGTGTTTATCTCCCGTTCAACCGTCAATACGAGAGAAACGATTGAAATTGAAGGGGTCACTTATCCGCTGGTGAAATTGGAAATCTCCAATACTTCACACCCGTTCTACACCGGCAAAGCCAAACTGGTGGATACCGCCGGTCGGGTAGATAAGTTTATGAGCCGTTATGGAAACAGAAACAGAAAATAAACACGTGTTTCCACAGGAAATGAGAGAGGTCGCCTTTTGAACGGGGCGACCTTTTTTTTTCAAAACTATACGGGAAGTGCATTTCAAATGGTCGCGACCTCGTTACAGAGGGTGCATCCCAATGTCATCAAGTCTTCCAGTTCTTGTATGCTGTCGTAGAACGGATAAAGATACAGCAAATCAAGCAATGCCTTTTCGCGACTGTCCGGCCTGCATCCAATCTATCTCATAAGATTTCCAATTTCCTTTTTCAACAAGGGTATATGTTTTTTTACGATGACCCAAATGATGGAGCAATCCAGATTGTCGTATGAATGTATAAGTCTGTTTCTGAAGTCAATCATCTTTTTTGCATGGCTCAGAGCAAAACCGGTATTCTCCTGTTTCAATTTGTTTACCGCTTCGCCTATAATTGCCAATTGACGTTCAACGGCGCTTTGTGTTTTAATATCGCTCTGATATTCATCAAAAGAATCCATATCCTGCACAAACAACTCAATCAAAGAGATGGCCGATTGAATGTCAAACAAATATTTGCCTGCTTTGTCCATCGTATATTAATTTTCGGGTTTGCTCAATTTCGCGTGTCAAATAGGGATTGCGCAAGGAATTTTCAGTAAGCAAATCTACCTTGCGGTTGAACAGTTTCTCCAAATCTTCCCACAGGGCAATCAGCAATTCGCCTTTTTCTTCCGGCGATATGTTTTCTGTTTCAATCAGGACGTCAATATCACTCTCGGTCTCGTCAAAGCGAGCCGTGAGCGCCGAGCCGAACAGATAGAATTTTTTCACAGCCGCGTTGTTTTGCAGTGTAGCTTTCAGTTCGTCTCTGTATTGTTGTAATGCAATCATACCGTTTCTATTTACATCATGTCGACAAAGATACGGCTTTTTTCTCATCAGCGGCAAATGATCCGGTCATGCGACCGTCTGAAATGCACCTGCGGGATTTGGAGGCATTTGACCGCGTCGGAAAATTGCGTATATTTGTGGCAATAAATAATGAAGGAAACATGAAACAGTTTTTTAAGATGACGTTCGCCTCCATGCTGGGCGTCCTGTTTGCGTTTGCAGTGTTGACGATTGTTGTGGGGCTGCTGACAGTCGCCGTATGTGTGAGTATCGGTTCAACATCGAGTACAACTCCTGTCCTGCAGTCCGGCGAAAGCGTTTTCAGGCTTTCGCTCTCCGGCGCCATGCCGGATTCGCCTGCCGACCGGTCGCTGTCGCTGTGGCTGGGCGAAGATGAAACGCTGTCGCTGAAGGATGTCCTGGCGGCCATCCGGAACGCCAAAGAACAAAACACCATCAAAGGGATTTACCTGGACATGGGCGTGCTCCGGACGGGGACGGCCGGCATCGACGCCATCCGCCGGGCGCTGATGGATTTCAGGGAAAGCGGGAAATTCATCGTCGCGTATGCCGACAACTATTCGCAGGGCAGTTATTTCCTCGCTTCGGTCGCCGACCAGGTATACCTCAATCCGCAGGGACTGCTCGGCCTGAGCGGTATTGCTTCGCAGACCCTGTTCTACAGGGGACTGCTGGAAAAGGCCGGCATCGAGATGAACATATTTAAGGTGGGAACCTACAAAGGTGCGGTGGAGCCGTTTCTCTCCGACAAACTGAGCGACGCCAACCGCGAACAGATTACCTCCTACATCACCGGCATCTGGAACCATGTAGTGAACGGGATTGCGGAAAGCCGGCAGATTCCGGCCTCGACCGTTTCTGACTTTGCCGATGAAGGGCTGTTTTTTGCCGATCCGTCCAAAGCGGTGGAATGTCAGCTGATTGACGGGCTGAAATTCCGGAGCGAAGTGGAAAACCTGCTGAAGGAAAAGGCCGGACAGACCGGCCAGCGGCTGAAAACGGCCGGCGTTGCGAAACTGAAAAAACCCGGAAAAAAAGGCCGGAAATACCGGAATAAAATCGCCGTAGTCTATGCGGAAGGCGAAATCACCCCGACGCCCGCGTCATCCCCTTACCGGAGTGAAAAGTGTATCACGGAAGAACTGGCTGATGAATTGCGGAAGCTGAAAGAAGACGAAGAGGTGAAAGCCGTCGTACTCCGCGTCAACTCGCCGGGGGGAAGCGCCTATGTCTCCGAACAGATATGGAAACAGGTCTTCGAACTGAAAAAGTCGAAACCCGTCGTCGTCTCGATGGCGAATGTGGCGGCGTCAGGCGGCTACTACATTTCCTGCGCGGCCAGTAAAATCGTGGCCGAAGCCAACACGCTGACCGGTTCCATCGGCGTGTTCGGGATGTTCCCGAATGCAGCCGGCCTGTTTGGGAAACTGGCAGTGGGTTCCGATGTCGTAAAAACCGCTGCTTATGCCGACATGGGAAATTTAGCCCGTCCGATGACGGATGAGGAGAAAGCCCTGATACAGGGATACGTCGAAAGATGTTACCAAACGTTCCTGACCCGCTGTTCGGACGGCCGGGGACTGAGCGTGGGAGAGATTGACGCCGTCGGACAGGGACGTATCTGGCGGGGCGAACAGGCGCTGAAGGCAGGCCTGGTGGACGAACTGGGCGGACTGGACCGGGCGATTGACCTGGCCGTCGAACTGGCCGGCATCTACAATTATACGCTAATTACCGTGCCGGAGCCCAGAGATTTCTTCATGGAGCTGCTGAAAAAGCAGTTGGACGAGACCAAAGTATCGCTGGTGCGCGACATGATTGGAGAAGATTATGAATATTTCAGGACTTTACAGCAGTTGCGTTCGACGTATGGCATCCAGGCTCGGATACCGTACGAACTGAAACCGCTGTAAAAAAAGAAAGGAGACCGGAACGTGCCGGCAAAATTACCAAAACTGCGCCGCCTGCTGTGGCCGTGCGCCTGGCTGTACGGGGTGGGCGTGCGAATCCGCAACCTGTTTTTTGACCGGGGGCTGCTGCCCTCGCGGTCGTATCCCGTTCCGGTCATCTGCGTCGGTAACCTGACGGCGGGCGGGAGCGGCAAGACGCCGATGGTGGAATACCTCGTCCGCCTGTTGAAGGAGCGCTACCGCACGGGCGTGCTGAGCCGGGGATACAAACGGAAGACGCGGGGATACGTCCTGGCCGGCGACGAGAGTACCGGTTCGGACATCGGCGACGAGAGCAGCCAGATAAAGTACAAGTATCCGGATGTGACGGTGGCCGTGGACGCAAACCGCCGCCGCGGGATACGGAACCTGCTGGCGCTGCCGGAAGACCGCCGCCCGCAGGTCATCCTGCTCGACGACGGATTTCAGCACCGCTATGTACGCCCCTCGCTTTCGCTGCTGATTACGGACTGTGGTCGGCTCTACTGTAGAGACAGACTGCTGCCTGCCGGCTGGCTGCGCGAGCCGGCGAGCGGCGCAGACCGGGCGGAAGTCGTCGTGGTAAGCAAGTGCGATGCTTCGCTGTCGCCGGCGGAAAGCCGCAACATCCGGGACGCATTGAACCTGAATCCGCAGCAGTCGCTGTTTTTCAGTTCGATTGCCTACCTGCCTTTTCGGGGCGTCTTTCCCGAAGCGTGCGCGCCCGGCGCGCTGGACAGCCTGCAAAAGGACGACAGCATACTGCTCGTTACCGGCATCGCAAGGCCCGCGCCCCTGATCGAGGCCGTGAAAAAGCGGTCGGAGCGGGTCGAAGTGATGTCTTTTGCCGACCATCACGCTTTCGGGAAGAAAGATATCCGGCGAATGAAAACGGCGTTGCAGCGCATGGCGCCTACCCGTCCGCTGATTCTCTGCACGGAGAAGGACGCCGCCCGCATCCGCCACAATCCCTGTTTTCCGGAAGCATGGCGCAGCCGGATGTATTATGTGCCGGTTGAAGTGAAGATTCTCTTCGACCGGAGCGAACAGCTGGACGAACTCGTTCTGCAACACGTCCGCTTTTTGATTGAAAATATGAACTATACAGCAACCCGATAATTATGTCACGAACAGAAATCAGCACGCTGGGCGAATTTGGACTGATTCGCCGCCTGACCGAGCGCATTACACTGAAAAATCCAGGTACGCTGAAAGGCGTGGGCGACGATGCCGCCATACTCGACTACAGCGACAGGCGCGTCCTGGTCACAACCGATTTACTGCTGGAAGGCATTCATTTCGACCTGACGTATGTCCCGCTCAAGCATCTGGGCTACAAAACGGCGGTCGTCAATTTTTCCGACATCTACGCGATGAACGGCCGGCCGAAGCAGCTCACGGTTTCGGTCGGCGTATCCGGCCGTTTCTGCGTCGAAGACATGGACGAACTGTACAGCGGGCTACTGCTGGCGTGCGACGTCTATGGCGTAGACCTGGTGGGCGGCGACACCTCCGCCTCGCGTACGGGCTTGACCCTGAGCGCCACGTGCATCGGGGAAGGCGAAGCGGACAAAATCACCTGCCGCGACGGTGCGCGGGAAACCGACCTGATTTGCGTATCGGGCGATTTGGGCGCGGCCTACATGGGACTGCAACTGCTGGAACGCGAGAAAGCCGTATTCAGGGGCGAAAAGGATTTTACGCCCGATTTCTCCGAGAGGGAATACCTGCTCGAACGCCAGCTGAAACCCGAAGCCCGGAAAGACATTGTCGAAAGGCTGGACGCCGCCGGCATCGTCCCCACGGCCATGATGGACATCTCCGACGGCCTTTCTTCCGAACTGATTCACATCACCGGCCAAAGCCGGACGGGATGCCGCATCTACGAAGAACGGATCCCGATCGACTACCAGACGGCGGTGATGGCCGAACAGTTCAACCTGAACCTGGTGACGGCCGCACTGAACGGCGGCGAAGATTATGAACTGCTCTTCACCGTGCCGCTGACATGCCACGAACAGATGGAAGCCATGCAGGGCGTCAAGGTGATCGGATACATCACCAAACCGGAACTGGGGAATTGCTTAGTCGGACGGAACGGGGAAGAAATCCCGCTTCGGGCGCAGGGATGGAATGCGCTCGCGGAACAAACGCCGGACGAATGTTGATTCGTTTTTGACATCCCGCCTAAAAGGGTTAACCCTTTTGTCCAAAAAGGATAACCCTTTTGCATGATAGGGTTAACCCTTTTACATGAAAGGGATAACCCTTTTACGGAAGCCATAAAAAAAACGGGATGTCGCAGGTCAGACCCAACAATTTATAGAAAAGCACAAATACACTTCAACCGGAATACCGGCGCCTATGCCGACACCTGCATTTATCCTCCGGGAACTTTTACTGAAAATTTCCTGTGCGTTTGCTGCCACAATCGAAAGCAGGAACAGACCTGCGAATAAATAAACCTTTTTTATGAATCCTTGCATTTTAAATTTGAAATTAATGCCGCAAAGGTACGGGGCCGGCGAGGGGCGCACAAGAGTAAAATTACTCTATTCTCAGTACCATTCTTTTTAAAATCGTGTAAAATCGGGCTAAGAAACAGCGTAGAGAGGCCGTCCCGGTTTCCGGGATAACCTCTCTGTGCTGTTTGCTGTTAACTGTAGAGACGTTGCGCGCAACGTCTCTACATGCGTACGGTGGAAAAAAACAAAAAACGTTTCGGAGGACTTTTGATACACATCTTCTTGTTTTTTTGATTTTACAGTGGAAAATTCTAACAAAATGTCATGTCATGGATACAGGAATACAAAAAAAACGACTACCTTACGGCGCTTCCAATTTTGAAAGTGTAAGAACCGAGAACTATGTCTATATCGACAAAACCCGATTTATCGAACTGCTGGAAAACGAAAACAACAGGAATCTGTTCTTTACCCGTCCGCGCAAATTCGGCAAAAGCCTGTTCTTCTCAATGCTGTCGCATTACTATGACGTCAGGCAGGCGGACAAGTTCGAGCAGCTGTTCGGCGATTTGTACATCGGCAAACACCCGACGCCGCGACATAACAGCTATATGGTGCTTAACCTCGATTTTTCAGGACTGGATACCTCGGATGAGGAATCTTTCAAAGTTTCCCTTTCGTTGAAAACGCAGGATGATGTTCGCGGATTTTTAGATTATTATGAATATCTCCTCCCTAAAGGAGATATTTACAGTGAACAGATAATGGTTGAACAACCGGGCGTTAAAGC
>JAISWC010000244.1 GCA_031271245.1 Tannerella sp.
CCGCAAAATCAAACGCATCGCTTTTGTCAAAACAAATCACTTTCACATCTTCCGGAATGCGCAATCCCATGTTCATCAACTGTTTGATTCCAGTCATAGACAGTGTGTTGGTGGCGAAAAAGATACCTTCCACGCGATTCTCCTTCACCATCAAATGCTCTATGGCAATGGGCACGTCGTTGGCAAGGAAGGAATAACCGATTTCCTTCACTAAGGCCGGATTAAACATCTGATGTTCTTCCATCACGTCGACATATCCCCTCTTTCTGTCCTGCATGTGCTGCAACTCCGTCTGATACACCAGCATTCCGATATTCCGGCAACCTTGCCGGATCATCTTTTCTATCGCTTTGCGGGCTGCGTTGTAATTGTCCACCATCACAGAACTGACCCGCAGATGCGGAAAAAAACGGTCAATCAGTACCACGGGCATCCGGCGTTTCAACAAGTCTGCAATGTATTTGTCTCCATGTTCGGTCGGCACAATGATAAAACCGTCTACCTGTCTGCTCTTTAATACGTTAATCATTTTCTCCATTTTGAGGTCGCTCTCGCTGGTATTGGTAATGATGACGCTGTATCCCTGTTTTTCGGCCTGCTCCTGTATGTGAAACGCCAGATTGGCAAAAAACAGGTTCGAGATGTCCGCAAGAATCAAACCGATGGTATTCGAACACCCGATGCGCAGTCCCCGGGCCAGATTATTAGGCTCATAGTGCATTTCCTTCGCCTTCCGGCGAATTTTTTCGGACATTTCTTTCCCGATACGTCCATTTTCATTTTTCCCGTTGAGGACCAATGAAACAGCCGCAGTAGAAACGCCTACTTCCCGGGCTATATCCTTTATAGAAACACGTGCCATAATCTATCTTTCTGTCTGAATTTTCGGCAAAGATAGTTAGTTAAACGATTTAGCGGAAAGAAAAAAATATGTTCTACAACATAAAATGAAGATTTAACTTTCTGTTACATTTGTCGCATGAATCTTATTTCGTATCCCTAACTTGATAACATTGCCGTACATCCCAGCCTTTTTCTGTGCAGGAACAGCGCTGCCTTGGCCAGCAGGAAAAACAGAATCAGTACGATAATAATAAATGTACCGGAAGGAATCCGGAGATGATAGGAGAGGAACAGGCCCGTGATACAGGCGCAGAAGCAGAGCAGGATACTGCCGAAGACGATTCGCCTGAAATCCGCCGTAAACAGGTTGACGGTCATCTGCGGCACCGTCAGCATACTCATCAGCAGCATGATACCCACCAGGCGGATGGACAGTACGATGGTAACCGCCATGCAGACGGTCATCAGGTATTCGATGGCTTTTACGGGGATACCCTGTGTGATGGCGAAATCGCGGTCGAACGCCGAATAGACGATTTCACGGTACATCACCGCAAAGACGGCGCACAAAACCGTTACGAACGCAGCCGTCCAGAGAATGTCGGCTGTCGAGACGGTCAGGATATTCCCGAACAGATAGGACGACAGGTTGGGCGCATAACCGGGCGTAAGCACGATAAAGACCATTCCGACGGCCATTCCCAGCGACCAGACGGCTGCGATGGCCGAGTCTTCGCGCACACGGTAAGACTTGCTCGCCCATTCCACCCCGAAAGCCGACAGTACGGCAAATCCCAGCGCTCCCAGAAAAGGATTGATGCCCAGATAAAATCCGATGCCCAAGCCGCCAAACGAGGCATGGGTAATGCCGCCGCTGATAAACACCAGTCGCCGCGACACGATGTATGTCCCCACCATGCCGCAGGCAATCGACATCAGCAGGCTGCTCCACAGTGCGTGCTGGAAAAAGGTATACTGTAAAATCTCCACCGTCCGGTCTTTTTTTGTTTACAAATCCATCTTATCAAACCCGCTGTTCCCCGACAATCAGGAACGCTTCATCCTTCAGTGCGTCCGGCAAATGGACACCCCGTCGTTGCAGGCTGTGTAGCCAGGCAGCCACCTCGCCCGCCCGCAGCGTATACAGTACCTCCCGGAAGGTCTCTTCCGCCTGCACCGAGTAGGCGTCGGAAGGCGTTCCGCGCCAGGCGTCCAGTTCCTCGTCGTCGTAATATTCGATTTTTTCTCCGGCACTCGCCGGCAGGCGCTCGCAAACCGCGTGCCGGCCGCAGCAGCCGGCCGCGAAGACGCCGGTATCCGGCGCCGCCGCTTCACGCTCCGTTCCGGGACGCCGTTTCCGTTTCCGGTCTTCCCGGAGATTCATCGCCGCGGCAAAAAGCCCCAGCACAAGCAAACCGCATACAAGATACCACATGATTCAACCGTTATCTGTTTTCGCCGGTCCGGTCGCGACCGAAAAACCGGCGCGCCGCAGGTCGTCCCAGAAATGCGGATAACTCTTCGACACAACTTCCGGACAGGCTACCCGAACGCCTCCCGGACAGACCAGCGCCAGCGGAGCCAGCGCCATCGCCATCCGGTGGTCTTCATACGTATGTATGACCGGCGCATCTTCCGCCGTGCACCGTTCGCCGTTCCATTCCAGTATCCGGCCATCCTGTTCGGTCAGCTGGCAGCCGAATTTGTGCAACTCCGTGCGGAGCGCGGCCAGACGGTCGGTCTCCTTGATTTTCAGGCTCTGCAACCCGCTAAAATGAAACGGAATGCCCAGCGCCGCACAGGTTGCCGTCAGCGTCTGCGCCATATCGGGCATATCCGTCAAGTCAAGTTCCAGCCGGTTGCAGGAAGGAGGCGCCGTACGTTTCAGCACTGCGCCGTCCGGCAGGAACCGCGTTTCCACTCCCAGCCGTTCAAACAGCGGGACAATGGCCGCATCGCCCTGCAAACTCTCGCGCGACAGGCCGGCCAGCCTGATTTCCGCCCCTTCACAAAGCGCCGCCATCTCGTACCAGTATGAGGCAGCACTCCAATCCGGTTCCACCGTAAAAGGCACGGCCGTATACGACTGCGGCGCGACCGTCCATGTCCGTCCGCTTTCCTCCACCTTCACGCCGAACTGCTTCATCAGTCCGACCGTCAGCCGGAGATAGGGTTTGGAAATCACCTCGCCGGTCAGGTGCAGCCGCAGACCGTTCCTCATGACCGGGGCGACCATCAGCAAAGCCGATATGTACTGCGAACTGACGCTGCCATCCAGCGTCACCTCGCCGCCCGGCAGGGGACGTCCTTCGATGCGCAACGGCGGAAAACCCTCCTTCTCCGGATAGGTAATCCCTGCCCCCAGCGAAAGGAGCGCATCGGCAAGGATTTTGACGGGGCGGTTTTTCATCCGTTCCGTGCCGGTGATCGTCCACGTGCCGGCTTTCCCGGCCAGGTATGCTGTCAGAAAACGCATGGCCGTACCGGCTGCCCCGACGTTGATGTCAGCCGTCCCCGAGCGCAGGGCATGACGCATCACTTCCGTATCGTCGCAGTCCGAGAGATTCCGGATTTCCTGCGGATACGGACTCAACGCACTGAGGATAAGCGCCCGGTTGCTGATGCTCTTGGACGCGGGCAATGCGATGGCGGCCTTCAGTCCAGCCGGCGCGTGAATCACGTAATTCATCTTTATTCCGAATGTTATACCCGATGCCGTTCCCGGGTGGATTACTGTCAATCAGACCGCAAAAGTAAGCATAAAATAAGGTTTCCCAAAAAAGGATACCTCTTATTTTCTACTTCGATCCCCGTAAATTTTCTCTTCGATGGAAATTTCTTTGCGTCCCGATGGAAATGAACCGGTATCTTGTTCCGGTGGCAAAACCACAAAAACATTTCGACACACGACCGTTTTTTTGCAGAAATTTCATTGAAACACGGAGACACGGAGAACACGGAGATTTCATTTCCTTTTGAGCATAATTTTATTTTCTCACGTATAGAAATTTACTTCCTCACGAGTGTAAATTCAGCGCCGCCGGCAGGAAATTTTTTACGTGTACGGACGCAGACGCAAAATCCTGCGTCTCTACGGGGAATCGGACGCTGCGCGCAACGTCTCTGCGGAACAGCGCCTTCCCGTGCATATACAGCGACGCACGGAGGGTGAAGGGGTGTATTGCCGGAAGGGAACAAACCGTTTATCCGGACAGCAGAGAGGCTGTCCCCGTGCGGGGGCAGCCTCTCTGTCTATTCCTGCATGGGATAATACCTTTGACGGGTTGACGCCTCCGAAAAAGATTTAGCCGAAAAACAGCTAATCGATGACGCCGATTTCGCGGAACCAGTCTTCCGCCCGGTCCGGCCAGCTGTTCACAACGGCGCCCGTGTCGCGCAACCCGTAGCCGTGTCCACCGCGATGGTAAAGGTGCATCCAGACGGGGACGCCGGCTTCCTTCAACGCATAGTAGTAGAAGAGGCTGCTGTTGATGAACGGGCGGTCGTCATCGGTTTGAATCAGCATCGTAGGCGGCGTTTGGGGCGAGACCTGTATTTCCGGGGCCAGCCGGAAATTTCCCCCATCTATATACGCGGGATAAACCAGCAGGCAAAAATTCGGCCTGCAACTTGCTCTGTCTGCTTCGTCCACCGGCGGATAGGTACGCCTGTCAAACGAATTGCAGGCCATGACCGACAAATGTGCGCCTGCCGAAAAACCCATTACGCCAATGCGATCCGGGTCAATATTCAACTCGCTCGCCTTCGCCCGGACATAACTGACCGCCCGCTGCAAATCCTGTAACGGGGCTTCGTGCTTTTTTTGTCCGGACGGCTGAGGCACCCTGTATTTCAGCAAAATGGCTGTAATACCCAGTTCATTCAGCCAGAGGCATACCTCGTCTCCTTCCAGGTCGTAGGCCAGCAGGCTGTATCCGCCGCCGGGACAGACGATGACCGCCGATCCGTTCGCCACTTCTTCGGAAGGTTCGTAAATCGTGACGGTCGGTTCGCTGACGTTTGTAATCCGCAGTACGGTTTCGCCGGCCACCCGTTTGCCGCTTTCGTCGGCCACCTCTTCCGACATGGTCGTATCACCCGGTGCTCCTTCCGGAAACAGCCTGACCGTTTTTTCCTGTGCCGCGGAAGAAAAAAACAAACTCATGACACCAAGCGAGATAAAAATCTTTTTTTTCATCGTTCCTACACATGGGGACTGTTTTCGGGACAAATGCACAAAATGAAAGCGGGGGAAAAGCGCTTTCCCCGCTCTATTTCATTTCTTTTGCTTCCTGCATATCCAGTTCGTTTTTTTCTCTGTCATAAAATTTATATTCCAGAAAGGCCAGGCTTTGATCGGGAATGATTTTCATCCCGGCCGAATATTTCATCTTCCACTGCAATCCCAGCGACCATATCCCTTTATGGATGTACGCCTCCACGTAAGGATGCACATGAAGGGTGAATTTTTTCACATTATGTACATTTACCAGACAGTCAATTTTTCCTTCCAGACTGTCGGTAAAGAGAATGGACGATTTCACGACACCTGTCCCGAAGCAGGACG